>JAYTQA010000167.1:0-1604 GCA_043746955.1 bacterium
TCGGCGGAAACGATCCCCGGGCTGTCCGACCGCCGGATCGTGGCCGAGGTGACGTCCAGGCCGTTGTCGCGGTTCAGCCCGTCGATCCAGAGGATCAGGCTTTCAAAGGGAACGCCCTGCAGGGTCACCGACGCTGCGCCGTCCCTGGGGGTGTCCAGACGCAGGATGGTCAGGTTCTGTGGCGCAGCGGTCTGGGTCAGGATGCTTGCCACCGGGCGTGGATCGGCCTTGGCCGTCCCGGCAAGCGGCAGCTGCGCCAGTGCCGCAAGAGTGCGTTCATAGCGTTGCAACCGGGCCGTTTCGGCAAATCGGCGCGCCAGCAGCGGTTGCCAGATGCCCAGAGCGACGAGGACTGCGCCAAGTGCCACCGCTGCGGCGCCCAACAACAGACGCTCGCGCGCGGTCAGGCTGGCAAGTCGTCCGGTGATCTGCGGCCAAAGGGTGCGGGTCATCCGGCGCGCCTTCCAGATATGGCGACTGTGGCGCGCGCCTGGCCCTGAGCCTTGGTCGACGCCCCGAGTGTGGCCCCCAGGCCGGCCTTGGTCAGCAGGGTCGCGGCGTCTTGCAAGGGGCCCAGATCGCTGGACAACAGCGTCATGGTCAACTTCGCGGCGCGTTTGTCGAAGGTCAGGTCCTGCAGCGCGATGAGCCCGGATTGACCCTGCAGAGCCTCCAGCGCGGCACTCAGCAGAGGAAGGAAGGCGGTACTGTCGGCCGTGCCACCCCCTTTCAGCGCGGCGGCGGCGGCGGCGGCATCGACCGAGGTGCCGGCGGCAATGCCGCGCTTGGCCAAGGCCTGCCGCAGCAGCATTTCGGCGGCATCGGCGGCTTTGGTCACCCTTTGCGTTTCCAGCGCCAGCAGCGCCAGATGCACACCCAATCCCAGGACCAGAACGGCGGCCAACGCCATCAGGCGGCGCGGATGCCGCCAGTCCGGCACGCGGCTGCCCGCCAGATTGAAGCCAGCCAACGCAGGCTCTGGCTGCCAGGTCAGGTTTGGCAGGGTGCGGCTGGACACGGGAAGATCTGCCAAAGGCGTACCCGGCGCCCAATCAATGGCGGGCCGACCCGAAAGCTCCCACACCGCGCGAAAGCCCGCTTCGGCGGCGCAAAAGCCGGTCCCGTCGGGCTGACGAACCAGAAAACGGCCGTCACGTTCGGCCACGGTCCAGTGGTCTGCGGCGGGGCGGGGCAGCAAAAGCACATCCGGCACCAGATCGCAGCGTCCATCAGGATGCTGCGCCATCAGGTCGGCGAAGGCGTCGCGCGACAGGACAACGGCCAGCCACCGGGCGGCCGGATCATCCTCCAGCCTTGGGCCAAGGATGACCTGCACCTCTTCCAAGGCTTGGGCGATATGAGGTTCCGCCGCAAACAACGCCGCCGTCCGGCGCTGGCTGGCCGGCATCGGTGGCAAGTCAAGCCGCAGGATCAACATCCGGTCAGAGGCCACGGGCACCACCGGGCGCAACCCTGTGCGCCCCTCTGAAGATCCGCGCTGCAAACCCTCCCATTGCTGCCCCTCCGATTTTTTTCCACCTGCAAGACCTACGATCTGAAACTCTCAAAGGTTTCACCGCGTATCCCCTGTGACGCAAAAATTC
>JAYTQA010000168.1:0-4359 GCA_043746955.1 bacterium
CGCTGGTATCGATGAAGCGGAAAGTCGGATACCATTTGACACTGCGCTTGCCGTTCTTTTCAGACACTGTCACCGTCAGATCGACCGGCGACAACAGCCGCGCGTCGATCGACGTCTCCACATAGGCGGTGATGCCATCATATGACGTGGCGTACTGGTGGTCATCGCCCGACAAAATGACATCAAACGCTTTGGAGTGGATCATCTTCAAGTCCTTATAAACATCGGTCTGCACCACGCCCACGACCAAATCCGCGCCATCCGCCCGCGCCTTCTTTGCCGCCGCAATCCCGGTTTCGACGCTTGAGGTAAACACCAGATCGCCGGTGTTCGAAACCTCGGGCGAGTTGTCCTGCCCGACCGGAATCAGCGCGATCTTGATCCCGGCCACCTCTTTGACCATCACACCACCTAGCCCCGCCACCGCAGAGCCATCCTTGTTGGCGATATTGATCGCAGCCCAAGGATACTTGGCGGCTTTCACTTTCGCGATGAAATTCGCCGGCCCAAAGTCAAACTCATGGTTGCCCGGCACGGCGAGGTCAAACGGCACCAGGTTGGTCAGGTCAATCGTGTTCTGGCCTTTGTCAAACCCCGATAACACCGAAGGCGACAGCATGTCCCCGTCAAACAGATACAGTGTATTGGGGTTGGCCGCGCGTTCCGCCTTGGCGACCGCATTCATCCGGGCAAATCCGCCCTGCTTGCCATCCCCGGCAAAGTTGTAAACATCGCCGACCCCCAGGAAGGTGATCTTCACCGGTTCGGCGAAAACTGGGGCAACAAATCCCGAGGCCAGGAAACCCGCAGCCGCAACATTGGCGCACAGCGCGAGGAAAAGCAGTCTGGACATTGGCACTCTCCCGTCATGGTTGTAGTCCACCTTGCGCCTTTTCGCATCGCTGTGTCAAAGGCGGCCCGCGTTCGCGCCCCTTCGCATGCCACAGCACCCTGACGTTTGGTTGACCGACGCCCTTGCTTGGGGCATGACCCATGGAACAGCGGCCAGACCTGCCGCGCAAACTCCGGACGATGGCCTGACCCATGCTGATCTACAAAATCTTCCGCCGCCCTGAATGGGTAAGTTTCCGCAACGCCGGGCAAACCAGCGGCGCGCCGGTCGACCTGACCGACGGCTATATCCACTTTTCCACCGCGGCTCAGGTGGCAGAGACGGTCGCCAAACATTTCGCCGGTGAAAGCGATCTGGTTCTGTTGGCACTGGACAGTACCAAACTCGGTCCCGCCCTGAAGTGGGAACCATCGCGGGGTGGCGCACTCTTCCCCCACCTCTACCGCCCGCTTTTGGCGGCCGATGTCCTATGGGACAAGAGCCTGCCACTTGGGGCCACCGGCCATATCTTCCCCGAGGGGGTGTTTTGAACTTGGTCGAACGGACCGGCCTCGCCCTCTTGCACCGCCTTGATCCCGAAGTCGCCCACGGCCTGTCACTCACCGCGCTCCGCCTGGGTCTGACCCCCCGGCCCGGCCCGATCACCAGTCCGCGTCTGGCAACCAGCCTCGCCGGGCTGGCCCTCATGAACCCGGTAGGCCTCGCCGCCGGTTACGACAAAAATGCGACCGCAATTGCCCCGCTGTCGCGCGCTGGTTTTGGCTTTATCGAGGTCGGTGCCGCCACGCCCCTGCCCCAAGACGGCAACCCCAAACCCCGCCTCTACCGTCTGACCGAAGACAAAGCCGCGATCAACCGCTTTGGCTTCAACAACCAGGGGGCTGACGCCATCGCCGCCCGCCTCGCCGACCGCCCGCCCACCCATGTCCCGGTTGGCCTCAATCTCGGTGCCAACAAAATCTCCACCGACCGCGCCCAGGATTTCGCCCGTGTGCTGGCGGTTTGCGGCCGCCATGTGGATTTCGCCACGGTAAATGTCAGTTCCCCCAACACCGAGCGGCTGCGCGACCTGCAAGGCCCCGCCGCGCTCGCCGCCCTGCTGGAAGCCGTGATGCAGGTCCGCGCCAGCCTGCCCCGCCCGATCCCGATCTTCCTGAAAATTGCCCCCGACCTCATCCCCGACGACCTCGCCGCCGTAGCCGAGGTTGCCCTGACCTCCGGCCTCAACGGCATCATCGCCACCAACACCACCCTGTCACGCGAGGGCCTGATCTCGCCGCACCTATCCCAAACCGGCGGCTTGTCCGGCCAACCCCTGTTCGAAAAATCCACCCGCATCCTGGCCCAACTCGCCAAACTGACCGACGGCAAACTGCCCCTGATCGGCGTCGGCGGCATCGCAACCCCAGACCAAGCCTATGCCAAAATCCGCGCCGGAGCCTGCGCCGTGCAGCTTTACACGGCAATGGTTTTCCAAGGACTGTCGGTCGTGACTGATATCGCCCGCGGCCTGGACGCCCGCCTCGCCCGCGACGGTTTCAACACTGTCGCCGATGCCGTTGGCACGGACCGAAACGCCTGGCTCTAACCCCTGTCTCATCTGTCTAAAAATATCCCGGGGGTGAGCGTAGCGAGGGGGCAGCGCCCCGGCGGCCAGCCAAGCCCGCAACCGCTAAAACGCCTTGAACGTCATCGTCGTCAGGGTCCGCACAATATCCGGCACGTCGAACAGCCGTTCTGACAAATAATGCCCGACATCTGCGTCATCGGGGATGTAAACCTTTGCAATCAAGTCATATTCCCCGCTGGTCGAATATAACTCGCTCACCACCTCACGGTCATAAATCGCAGTGGCGACCGCATAGGTCTGTCCGGGCGTGCAGCGGAACTGGACGAAAACGCAAGTCATAACAGTCTCCTTCACCGTAAAGCCTAACCGACCGATGCCTGCTCTTCCAGCCCTTCCAATGTCAAAGGCACCGGACGCACCACCAGATCGGCCACCCCCAGCGGGCTTTTCGGCAGCGCCAGCCGGTTCCGGACCACCCAATGCAGCCGCTTTTCCGCCCGCGTGATCGCCACATAGGCCAGCCGCTTCCAGAGCGGCAGCCCGGCTTCGGTTCGGCCCGCCTGTGCCGCTGCCCATAAATCTGGCGCGAAAACCTGCACATCCTCCCACTGACTGCCTTGCGCCTTGTGGATCGTCACCGCAGCGCCATGCAAAAACGCCGCCCCCATCCGCGCGGCAGAGGGGATGAATGGCTCCGCCTCCCCCGGCTTTTCGATTTTGATGATCGAGGCCGCCGACACCTGCGGATCCTCCGCCCCCACCACATGGAGCCGGGCGAAACCTTCGTTCTTGCCCGGCCCAAGGTAGATGACCTGCGCGCCTTTGATCAGCCCGCGCGCCTCCAGATCAATCCGTTTCTTGCGATGTTTCAGCGGCAGTTCGATCCCGTCGCAGATCAGGGGTTCCCCGGCCAGCAGCATATCCTCTGGCGCACCATGCGCTGTTCGAAACGCTTGGATCAGCTTGATCCGCGTCACATTGCGCCAAACCAGAACCGGGCTGCGCGCCATCATGTCGCTGGAAACCCGCTCTGCCCACTGAATGCGCTCATCACGGCGCGCCGCGTCCTGCACCATCGCTTCAAAGTCCTCAAACCGCAGCGAATTGTCGCCCAAAGCATGGGCCAAATCCAAAATCGGGTTGTCCTGCGCCTGCCGATGGATGCGGTGCAGCACCATTTTCCGGCTGTCGCCCAGTTTGTCGAACACCATCTCACCCGCGCGACCATTGGCGGACGGCCCGACCGGGGCCAGTTGTGCCGGGTCGCCAAACAGCACCAGCGTTGGGAAAATCTCGCGCAAATCCTCCAGTTGGCGCTCGTCGAGCATCGAGCTTTCGTCGACAAAGCCCATGTCCAGCGGCTCTTCCCGCCGCTTCCAGCCCTTGATGAAATCGCTGCCCCGCAGACCCGCCGCAGCCAATGCGCCGGGTATCGATGGCACCGTCTGGTAAAACCCGTAAGCCCGATCCAGCGCCAGTTCGGTGAGCCCTTCCACCGTCGGGCGCGGCGCCTGGCCCGCCAGCCATTCGGCGATCATCTCATACTGCGGGTCATAAACCGGCGTATACAAAACCCGGTGAATCGTGGTCGCAGGAACCCCGCGCAGCCGCAACACCGAGGCCGCTTTGTTGGTTGGTGCCAACACGGCCAGGGTGCGCCGGTCCTTGCGCTTGCGCCCCTCGTAATCACCCGACACAATCTCGACCCCCGCCGCGCGGAGCGCCCGGTACAGGCTCGCCAGCAGCATGGTCTTGCCCGACCCCGCCTTGCCCAAGACCGCCAGAACCGAGGCTTTGCCTTCGGCTCTTGGGGTCAAAACCCCTTGCCCAAGGTCCACGCCCATCGCCAAAAGGTCAGCCGAAACGCGGTCAAAAGCCTCGGCTTGATCGGCGGAAAAGGTAATCGCAGGAATTTGCACCATTGGCAGACCTTAGG
>JAYTQA010000169.1:0-1602 GCA_043746955.1 bacterium
GGTGAAGGTGCCGGTGAAGGTGCCGGTGCCCCGGGGTGCGGGATCGGGCGCCAGAGGGCGGGCGGCTGAAGTTCACCTCGACGCTCCTGCCGCCCTGTCTGCGGCGCGCCAAGTCGATCGAGGACCTGCTGCCCTGGCTTTATCTGCAGGGTGAGGAGGATCAGAAAACGATCCGGGGGATCGTTTTCGCGACGCAAGGACCGGCGATTTCTCCGCGGTCGTCGCGGCCCTGCTGGAACCGGATGCACCGGGCCTGTCGGCCACGACCATCACCCGACAGAAGGCGGATTGGTGGGACGATTGCGAACGCTGGTCCAAGCGCGATCTGTCAGCGCGGCGCCATGTGTGTTTCCGGGCCGACGGTGTTTGCTTCAGCCCCAGAATGGACGAGGCTCGTCAATGCAGGCTGGTGATTATTGGGGCTGACGAATGCGGCAACAAGGATGTGCCGGGTCCGGCCTGTGGCTTTCGCGACAGCACCCAAAGCTGGCGCGAACTGCTCGTGGACCTGAAGCGCAGGTCTGCGAAGCGAAACGCCGGGGGCTGGAGGCCGCGCCCAAGCTGGCTGTCGGCGACGGCGCCATGGGGTTCCGGGCCGCGCTGCACGAGGTTTACGGCATGACCCGGGTTCAGCGCTGCTGGGTCCACAAGACTGCCAACCTCCTGAACGCCATGCCAAAATCGGTGCAGCCCAAGGCCAAGGCGCATCTGAAGGAGTTGGAGGATCAGGAAACGATCCGGGGGATCGTTTGCCCGAACAACGGATGGCCGAGACCAAGGCCGGGGCTGACGCTGCCTTCGACTTCTTCATCGCGGCCTACGGTGTGAAATACCAAGGCGCCGTCAAATGCCTGACCAGGGACCGCGCCGATCTGCTCGCCTTCTACGACTTCCCGACCGGGCATTGGCAAGCACATCCGGACCAGCAACCCGATGATCCGCACCTTTGCCACCGAACCGCCACCGAACCACCAAAACCAGGGCTGCCTCTGCCGCCAGACCGCCCTCGCGATGACGCATCAGCTGATGCTGTCGGCCAGGAAGAAATGGCGCAAACCCGACGGTCAGAACCGCCCGCCCGAGATCATCGAAGGGGTTGAATTCCGCGACGGCATCAAGCCCGAAATCAAAGCCGCCTGATCACACCGTCACCAACTTTCGGGCATAACCCGGATTTTCCGGCAGATGGGCTTGGCTTCCATTGAACTGGCGACGGGCTTGCAGTGCAATGGAAGGACGAATCTGAGGTTCTGCAGAGTTCGCCATCTCGCGTTTCGGCGCTACTTGGTCAGTTGTCTGGCGCAAGATCTTGATGTGCTGTTCGATCTGTTTGCGCAAGTCCATATCAGCGTGTGGACTTGCAGTCAGGCCTCAAGGATGCCAATCGATCTTCAACTGGCGGCTTCGACGTGCTGCGCCGCAGCATTGCAAACGGGGCGGGCGCCAGCTTTGGGCCGAACAGGTTGGTTTGGCTCTGCCCAGCCCCATTGACCCCATGCTGCGTCGCCGCATGGCCGCTTCGAGCCCAGGTTGATCATATCCTGAGCGGCGAAAGTTGGCTGCGCTCACACCTCGGATATGGCCCAACAGGTCATTGCTGCC
>JAYTQA010000170.1:0-4343 GCA_043746955.1 bacterium
TGTCGCCGACCTTGTAAAGCGGCTTGTCGAGCGACAGGGCAAGGGTGTCAGGGGTGGAAGACACATCCGCAGGTGCATACCAACCGGCATAGAACTGCACCGAGGTGACGGCTTTCTGACCATCGCTGCGGGCGACGGTCAGGTCATATTCACCCCAAGTGACGGGGGCCGAGATTTCAATCGGTCCAGTGGCGGTCAGATCGGTATCGCCTTCGCCGACACGGGCGCGCGAGGTGACGGGCTCCCAGCTCCAGCTGCCGTTTTGCTGATACCACTGGTAAGTGGTGTCAACCCGGGTCAACTCCCAATGGACTTTCATCGCTGTGGGTTTGCCATCGGGGCCAGCGCCGATCAAACTGAACCTGGCGTCCGCATTTTCGGCCACGACGCCGTCGAACATCGGTTTCACGCCAATCATATCAGCCGAGGGTGTCAGCGCTTTGGTGACCGTGCGTTCCACCGGACGGCCCGAGCCTTCGGCAACCCGGACGACGATTTTCGCCTCTAGCGGGATCAGGGGGTCATCGACGGTCGGCAAGGCAGCGTTGATTTTGGCGTGGCCCTTGTCATCGGTGCGGATGTCAGAGAACGCCGCGACCTGTGCAGCGAATGTCGCGTCGAACTTGCCAAAGCGATAGCCGGGCCAAGCCTCAAGCCCCTTGGCGGCGCGCAGCAGAACTTCGCCCTCAACCGCCAGATCAGCGCCGGGGGCACCAAACAGGTATCTGGCATCCAGCGACACCTGTGGCACGTCACCCAAATGGACCGGCGCATCCCCGGCATCAAGTTTGAAGTCGATGCGTTCTGGCAGGAAATCTTCAACGAGGAAGGTTCTCGCAATTAAAGCGGGGGCGTCGATGTCGGAATAGACGGACATGCTCCATTGACCGCGCGGGGCGCTGCCGGAGATCGGGAAGTCGAAGACATGGCCACCGGAGCCCACGTCATTGGAAAGGCCGCGTACGTATTCAACGCCATCGGGGCGGGTCAGGATCGCGGTCAGTGGCAGGTCGGTGATAGCCTCTTGCTTGGCATCACGGGCCAAAGCGGTCGCATGGACGGTTTCGCCCGCACGGTAGGCGCCACGGTCGGTGGTCAGAAAGACGTCGACCGGCGGGGCGGCTTCGTGGCCTGCAACGCCACGGTCGGACAGATCAAACTCCGGGTCGGTCAAGCTAAGAAAGGCGGTGTCCTTGTCGCCTTCGCGGGCCACGACCATGGCGGGGGCAGCGCTGCCGGTGCCACGGATCAGGCCCGGCTCAAAGACGGCGTGACCTTCGGCATCGGTCTTGGCGGTGGCCAAAACCTCATTCGCCACCGACAAAAGCTGGACATCAACCCCGGCTTTGGCGGTGGAATCATCCAAGGCGCGGATAAAGACGTGCAGCCCGTCAATGCCGCTCATCGTGGTGATGCCAAGGTCAGAGATGACAAACCACTGCCAGCTGGGTGGAATCGTGTAGGGGTCTACGCCCGGAATGGCGGCGCGGAGCGCGTAGATGCCGGCGGGCTGGCCCTTGATCGCCACGTCCAGCGGCAGACGGGTGGTGATGTCTTTGTTGACATCCTGCCCAACGGTTGCGGTGCCGGACCAGAGTTTGGAGCCCATCGTGCTTTTGAAATCGGATTCCTGGTAGTCAAACATCGGCGCGTCAAAATAGCCGTTCTGCATGATGCGCAGCAGGTTGCGGTCGGTGACCTTCCAAACCTCCAAATCGAGCTTGGTCGTGTTCACCGTCACGACGGGAATAGCGGCATTGCCGGTTTTCGGCAGCACATAACCGCGTCCGGTAAAGCGCACAGCGGGGCTACGGTCACGAATATAGGCGGTGACGTCGACATTCTTGGCCAGGGTTTCGCCGGTCGAAGAGGGCAGGCCCTGGCGGAAGGTCAGGGTATAGCGCGTGCCGAAAGAAATCCCCTCCACACACAATTGCTGCGAACCAGCCATTGACACCGACAACCCGGCGTCGGGCAGTTTGACGAAGCTGGTGTAATCCACGCCAGATGCCACCAAAGCATCCGAGAAGTTCACGCAAACGCGCGGTCGAGCGCTGTCGGTCTGTACTGCGTTGTCAGTGATCCGGAAGCCGTATTTACCGGCGGCAGAATCCAACAGGGCTGCGGTATCGTCGCGCGGCTGGATTTGCTGGGCCAGACGGTAGGCCTGCACGGTGTCCCGGCCCCGGTCGATGCTTTCCAACGCCTGACCCATCTGCACTAGAATGGAATGTTGCAAGCCCTTGTTGTCGGCCCGAAGGTAGGCGTTGATCGTGGCGCGGAAGGCGCTGTCGCGCAGGTTGGCGGCGTTGCTTTGGTCATTGGCCGCCGCCAGCAGCAACAGGCGAGAATACTCCAGCCAGTTGTCCGCTGTGTCCGCCAGATTCAATGCGGCCCCGACAAACTTGTAAGCGCCGGCGAAATCATGGGTGCTTTCGGCATCTTTGGCCGAAGCGAGATGATCCGCTGCCGTATAGTCATCCGTGATGTGCAGATTGGCGAGGTTCTTTGCCAGATCGGTCGCTGGTGAAACCTCCCAATCGGGCAGGAACATCAACTCGGCGCGGCGGGTCTGGGCTAAAGCCTCTGCCCCTTTGGCGGCCTTGATCACCTGGCCGGAATAAGCCCCGGCGAAACTTTGCGCAGGCCCCGCGCCCTTTTTAAGAAAGCAGGAGCCGTTCTTGGTGTTGAAGGTCATCGCTTCGCAGGCTTTGGTGGTCAGGCAGGCGGCCTCGCAAGCTTCCATCGTCGTGTCGAAGATCGAGGACAGATCGCCGCCGGGCAGGTCGGTATTTTCGGAGAGAACGAACCGTTTGGCGGGAACCAGATCATCCGCCCACGTCATCTGCCCCCATGACACCACCAGACCAAACACCAAACCGGCCACAGACCGCAGAACACCACGCCGCATGAATTTTCCTCCGCAAACTCACCCCAGTCATCGCATGCCGCTGCCTGCTTCGGCAAGGATTCTGAAGGCATCGACGTTAAGGCTGCCTTCATGCAGTTTCGCGTAAGGTGCCTCAACGTTGCTGGTCGTCCTGAACCGGGACCACCGCGCAGCCATGCAGAACGGACGCGGGCAGGTATCGACATGTTGGAACGCCTGGCAAAGGAAAGACGTGGACGACTCGCCGCAGAACGCCTGCTGGAACAGAAAAGTCGCGAACTTTTTGCCGCCAATGAAAAGTTGGGTCTGCATGCACGGTCGTTGTCCGATCAGATCGTCGAACAGCGCGGAATCACCAGACACGCCCTCTCCGAGGCTGAAATGCTCAAAGGTCAGCAGTCCCGGTTTGTCGAGGATTTGGACCGCGCCCACACCCATGCCGTCATGGCCGAACGCCGTCTGTGGGATTCGATCAACACAATCAACGACGGTTTTGCCATCTATGACAGCGACCTCAAATTGGTTGCCGCCAACAGCGCTTACCTGGTGCAGATGGAAGGTTTGGCGATCACCCCCGGCATTGGATATGCCGACCTGATCGGGCTGATTGCGGGGTCAGGTCGGGTGGAATTGGGTGACCGGAGCGCCCAAGAGTTCACTGACGGGATGGTTGCGCGGCTTGACGCCGACCCGATTGAGCCGATGACGGCGCAAATGAACAATGGCACCTGGTACCGTCTGACCAACCGGCGGGCACGGGACGGCGACCTCGTCTCGCTTTTGGTCGATATCACCGAACAAATGCGCATCTGGTCGGCAATCGAGGCTATTCCGGACGGTTTTGCACTTTTTGACAGGGAGGATCGGCTTTTGACCAGCAACCAACGGTTTCGCGACATATTCTCGGTTTCGGCCCCGGTCATCAAACCGGGGGTCACCTTTGAAACGATCTTGCGCTACGGGCTTGCGCATGGTCAGCACACGGTCGCGGCAGACAGCCAAGAGGACTGGCTTTCCGAACGGATGGCCCAGCATCGCAGCCCGACCGGGCCATTTGAAAACCAGTTGAGCGATGGTCGCTGGATCCGGGGGCAAGATCACCCGACGCCGGACGGCGGCCGGGTTGGCCTGCATCGGGACATCACCGCGCAAAAAGAGGCCGAAGCGGCTTTGCTCGCCGCGACCGAGGCTGCCGAGGCGGCAAACCGCGCCAAATCCGCCTTCCTCGCCAACATGAGCCACGAAATTCGCACGCCGATGAACGGCGTTGTCGGCATGGCAGAACTGCTCTGCGACACGTCACTTTCTGACGAACAGCGGCTCTTTGCAGAAACCATCAAATCCTCGGGCGAGGCGCTTCTGGTCATCATCAACGACATTCTCGATTATTCCAAGATTGAGGCGGAGCGGTTGACGCTTTACCCAGAACCCTTTGATCTGGAACGCACAATCC
>JAYTQA010000171.1:0-4343 GCA_043746955.1 bacterium
CGCATGGGTCGCACGACCGGCGTCCGCCAGCCAATCCAGCAAAGTCGGGGCCGGCGGGGCTATGGCATAATCATGCCGGTTGGCGCTGCGCTTGAAATTCCCAACGGTGCCGGTGAACGGCCGCGCAATCACCCGACCGACCTTCATCGCGTGCAGGTGGGGTGCCAAATCCTGACACAGCTTCAAAAGTCGTGCCAGCCCAAAGGCCTGCTCATGGGCGGCAATCTGAAACACGCTGTCGGCCGAGGTGTAGCAGATCGGCCAACCGGTGCGCAGGTGATCGGCGAAGTGCTTTTCGATGATCGGCACACCGGATGCATGGCAGTTGCCCAAAATTCCCGCAGTGCCCGCCAGTTTGCAGACCAAGGCCACCAGATCGGCTGGAAAGGCGGGTTGGGTATCGGGGAAATAGGTCCAGTCCCATGGCACCGGCACGCCCGCCAACTCCCAATGGCCGGACGGGGTGTCTTTGCCGCGGCTGATTTCCTCCGCCGCCCCCCAGCGACCCTGTGGCACCGCCTGAAGCCCCGGCGTAGCGGCTCCGGAGGCCAGCCGGATCGCAGCGCCCAAGCCCAAACCGTCCAGATGCGGCAAGCGCAGCGGGCCTGACCGTCCGGTATCCGCCCGTCCCGCCGCACATTCGCGGGCGATATGGGCCAGCGTGTTCGCGCCCGCATCGCCAAACGCCGCAGCATCGGGCGCACCGCCACAGCCGACCGAATCCATCACGATCAGAAAGGCCCGATGGGTTGCCCGGGTCATCTAGCCGATCCGTTTCAGCACGAGCGGTGGGTCTTCTGGTATCGCCTCGCCCAGACGATAGGCGGCCTGCACCGCGCGGATCGCCTCCTCCGCTTGCGCTTCGGTCGTGGCATGGACCATGCAGAGCGGGTCGCCGAGGCCGATTTCCTCGCAGATCCCGGCGAGATCAGACAGGCCGACCGAGGGGTTGATCTTGTCGCCCTCGCGCTGCCTTCCGCCGCCGAGGCGCACCACGGCCAGACCCAAAGCCTCGCCATCGATGGTTTGCACATAGCCGAGGGTCGGGCAGGGCACCTCGCGGATCACCGTCGCTGCGGGCAGCCGGTCGGGCCAGCGCTCGACGAAATCCGCAGGCCCGCCCTGGGCTGCCACCATGCGACCAAACCAGTCGGCGGCAGCACCGGATTCCAGCGCACGGGCAATCCGGCCTTCACCGTCCAGCGCGTCGTGGGCGATGCCGCCCAAGGCCAAAGCCTCGCCGCCCAGAGCCACCGTGATGTCCCACAGGGCGGCGTTGACCGAGGTGCCGGTCAGCGTTTCCATCACCTCACTCACCTCCAGCGCATTGCCCGCAGCGGTGGCAAGCGGTTGGCTCATGTCGGTGATCAGCGCGGAGGTCATGCAGCCAGCGCCTTGCGCGGTAAAGACCAGGGCGCGGGCCAGAGCCTCGGCATCTTCAAGCGTTTTCATGAAAGCGCCGGAGCCGCATTTCACATCCAGAACAAGGGCTTCCAAACCTGCCGCCAGCTTTTTGGACAGGATCGACGCGGTGATCAGGTCGATGCTTTCGACCGTGCCGGTGACATCGCGGATCGCATAAAGCCGGCGGTCGGCCGGGGCAATCTCGGCGCTGGCCGACACGATGGCGCAGCGGATATCGCGCAACTGACGGCGGAGTTGGTCTTCGCCAATCGCGGTGCGCAAGCCGGGGATCGCCTCCAGCTTGTCCAAAGTGCCGCCGGTATGGCCCAGGCCGCGACCGGAGATCATCGGGACATAGGCACCACAGGCGGCCAGCGCTGGGGCCAGCAGCAACGACACGCAGTCGCCAATCCCGCCGGTCGAATGTTTGTCGATCACCGGGCCGGGAAAATCCCAATGCAGCACCTGGCCGCTGTCGCGCATGCCGGTGGTCAGAGCCACGCGGCCCGGCTCGCCCAAGCCTTTCAACAGCACTGCCATGGCAAAGGCGCCGGCCTGCGCATCGCTGATCACCCCCGAAGCCAGACCTGCGGCGAACCATTTCAGGTCGGCGGCGTCGGGCACACCGCCGTCGCGGATGCAGGCGATGATGGCGCGGGCGTCGGTCACGCCTTGGCCATATGGGCGGCGGTGAAGCGGCCGGGCAGAAGTTCGGCCACCGTCATCATCATCTGCAACCCATCGGTGGTCCACAGGGTGACTTCGACCTCAGGGGCGGCGAATTCGGCGATTTTCTGACGGCACCCACCACAGGGCGGCACCGGCAAGGGGCTGTCGGCGATGACGAGCAACTCGGCGATTTTGGTTTGTCCGGCGGCGACCATTGCGGCGATCGCACCCGCCTCGGCGCAGGTGCCCTCCGGGTAGGCGACGTTTTCGACATTGCAGCCGACAAAGGTTTGGCCAGACGGCGTGCGGATGGCCGCGCCCACGAGAAAGCGGGAGTAGGGGGCATAGGCGCGCAGGCGGACTTCGGTGGCGAGGTGGAGCAAGGACGTATCAGGTGACAAGAGGGGCCTCCGTTGACCGTTTGGACAGGAATTGTGGGCTGAATAGGGGCGGCTTGCAAGCGGGGTGCTGGGGAAGCGCCGGAGGCTCTGCCCCCGGACCCCCGGGATATTTTTGGACAGAAAATGAACTTAGAGCATGACGGTCTTGAAGCGGCCGGGCAGCGAGACTTCGAGCAGGTGCAGGTCGGGGCTGGTGTCGCTGTAACGGGTTGCCATGCCGGGCGGGATCACGAAAGCATCGCCGGGTGACAGGCGGTGCGGGGATTTGCCCTCGCCTTCCAGCGTCATTTCGCCAGACATCACAAAGGTGAACAGGATGTCGCCCTGGTGTTGGGTCCAAGGGGCAATTCCGGTCGGGCGGGCGACCATGACCGAGGCGGTGCCTTTGGTGCCCGCATTGATCGTGGTGTCGCGCGCCTCGAACCCCGGAATGCGGAACGGGGTGAAGCTGCCGGTTTCGCCCACGTTGTGGACAAAGCGCTGGCCGTCCCATTCGCGGTCGGGGTTTATCGTGGCATTGGGCAAGGTCATCGCATGGTCAATCTCGGTCACATGGTCGGCCGGAACGCCGATTTCGATGACTTCGATCCCGTCGCCCGACTCCAGCACCCGGTGGCGGATCGTGGGCGGCTGGATGAAGCAATCGCCGGCGTGCAGCCTGCGGATGCCACCCTGATCCTCATAGAGAACATCGACCCAGCCTTTGATGCAGAAGATCAGCTGGAAGCCGACTTTGTGGAAATGCACCATATCCGGCACTTTGCCATCGGGCACCCGGATGTGGCTTGCGATCATAGCACCGCCCAACCGGGTCGGCACCAGGTCGCGGTACATCATGCCCGCGCGGCCGATGACCCAAGGCGCCTGATCGGCCAGACGGCGGACGACAAAAGCGTGTTCGGTCTTGGGCGTCACCAGTGGCGGGTTGAGCGCGTCCAGTTCGACGTGGGTGCCGCCGGGGGAAGTCAGGCTTTGCTGCCCATCGGAAATGCGCGCCCAATCGTCGCTTAGAATGCGGATCAGCCCGGGCGCGGTTGCAGCCTCACCGTCCAGCCGCAGCCGCAGCCCGTGGCCAGAGATTACCGCGACATGCGGGTTGTCGGCGGGGTAGATCGCATCAAGCCGCATCCCCAAAGTCCGGGTGAAGAACGGCAGGTCAGAGCGCAGGTCCGTGGTGGGCAGCACGATTTCGGCACGGGTTTCGCGGGGTTGGGCATCAGGATCGGGCATGGCATTCTCATTGGGTTTCGGCCATGGTGGCCTTCGGTTTGGTGATTTGCAAGAAGCGCCGGACCGGGGATGCAGGAAACCTTTGGCCGAGGGCTGGCCCGTCAGGCCCGGGGGTGGCGAGGAGAAACCGATGACCGAAGCGCGGCCGGACAATGCGCGGCAGGCGGCCCTGGATTACCACGAATTCCCCAAGCCCGGGAAGCTGGAGGTCCGGGCCACGAAATCCCTCGCCAACGGCCGCGATCTGGCACTGGCCTATTCGCCGGGGGTCGCCGAGGCCTGTCTGGAGATCAAGGCTGACGCCGACACCGCCAGCCGCTACACCGCGCGCGCCAATCTGGTGGGGGTGGTCACCAACGGCACGGCGGTTTTGGGCCTTGGCAACATCGGGGCGCTGGCGTCCAAGCCGGTGATGGAGGGCAAGGCGGTCCTGTTCAAGAAATTCGCCAACATCGACTGTTTTGACATTGAACTGAACGAGCCTGACCCGGTGAAGCTGGCGGCCATCGTCTGCGCGTTGGAGCCGACCTTTGGCGCGATCAATCTGGAGGATATCAAGGCGCCGGATTGTTTCATCGTGGAAAAACTCTGCCGCGAGCGGATGAAGATCCCGGTGTTTCACGATGACCAGCACGGCAC
>JAYTQA010000172.1:0-4337 GCA_043746955.1 bacterium
GGGGGGTGCGATGGACGACCAGGAGATGACTTCCAAAGGGCCGTGGACGGCGGGCTGGATTTGGGCGCTGGTGGCCGCACTGGTGGCCGCCATTCTGGCGCGCTGGCTCGGCAATGTGTCGTTTGTCGCGGCGCTGCTGCTGGGGCTGATGGTGTTCATCGTGTTCTCGGTTTTGCTCGCTCAATTCTGGGAGCCGGTGCGCAGTGGCGACCATGACCACGATGATAGCCACGATGATAGCCACGATGATAGCCACAGGGATGGCCATGGGGAAGGCCACGGCCCGGCCCACGGCGACCGCGCCAATGACCATGGTGCTATCGCTGCTGCCCCGACGATGACGCCTGCGATGGGCCCTGGTGCTGCGGCGGCACCGATGGTGGCGGGACCGACGATGGCTCCGGTTGCGGCAGTGCCAAAGGCGGCTCCGATAGCGGCTTCGATAGCCGCTTCGGTTGCGGCGACACCGACGATGGCCCCGGTTGCTGCGGCTCCGGTGACTGCAGCGACCCCGGCCACTGTGGTGATCAACCAACCGGCCCCACCACCGATGGCCGCTTCCGGGACCGTTACTGGGGCCGTTCCTGGGGCCGCTCCCACGACCGCTGCGCCGTCACCGGTCGCCGCTGCGCCCGTTGCCGCGCAGCCACCGGCCGGCACCGACGCCGCCAAACCGCAAGGCCTGTCCGGCCCCCGCAAGGGCACGGCGGACGTGCTGCAAGAGATCGAGGGGATTGGGCCGGTGCTGGAAAGGCTTTGCCATGAGATGGGCGTTTTTCACTTCGACCAGATCGCGGCTTGGGGGGCGTCTGAAACCGCGTGGATGGATCGCAACCTCAAAGGCTTCAAAGGCCGGGTCAGCCGTGACAAATGGGTGGCGCAAGCTAAGTTGATCGGGGCAGAGGGTATCGACGCTTTCCGCATCCGCGCCAAGACCAACGATTACTAGGGGCAGCATGGCACCTCCCGACCCAACCACCGCGAACGGGCGGCTGATTGCCGTGGTGATCGCTTTGGCTATGGTGCTATGGGTCGGCGCGGAATATCTAGGCGGCATAATGGCTTGGCCGCCGAAGTTCATCTTTCTGGCCGACCTGTCCGCTGCCGCCGCCTTCCTGTGGGCGATGGTCGCAACCCTCAGGCTCTGGCGCAAGCGTCAGCCATAACCGGCCTTATGGCCCTGGAATTGCTAACGGGCCGCGAGGCCTTGGAAGTGTTAACGGGCCGCGAGGCCTAAGAATTGCTATCGGGCTGCGAGGCCTAAGAATTGCTAACGGGCCGTGAGGCCGAGGAATTAAAGGAACCGGCAGATGCTCGACGATAAAGACCGCATCTTTACCAACCTCTATGGGATGCATGACCGCAGCCTTGCGGGCGCGCAAAAGCGCGGCCATTGGGATGGCACGGCGGGTCTCTTGGCCTTGGGGCGCGACAAGATTGTCGAGATCATCAAAGCTTCCGGCCTGCGCGGGCGGGGCGGTGCGGGGTTTCCTACTGGCCTCAAATGGTCCTTCATGCCCAAGCAATCGGATGGTCGGCCCTGCTATCTGGTGATCAACGCTGACGAATCTGAACCCGGCACCTGCAAAGACCGCGAGATCATGCGGCACGACCCCCATACTTTGGTCGAAGGCGCGCTGATCGCCTCTTTCGCCATGGGGGCCAATGCCTGCTACATCTACATCAGGGGCGAATATGTCCGCGAGCGCGAGGCTTTGCAGGCGGCCATCGACGAAGCCTATGACGCGGGACTGGTGGGCAAAAATGCCTGCGGGTCGGGCTTTGACTTCGATTGCTACCTGCACCATGGCGCGGGCGCCTATATCTGCGGCGAGGAAACCGCGCTCTTGGAAAGTCTGGAGGGCAAGAAGGGCATGCCGCGCATGAAGCCGCCGTTCCCGGCGGGCGCTGGCCTCTATGGCTGCCCGACCACGGTGAATAACGTGGAGAGCATTGCCGTGGTGCCGACCATCCTGCGGCGCGGGGCGGATTGGTTTGCCGGTTTTGGCCGCCCGAACAACTCCGGCACCAAGCTGTTCGGCATCTCGGGTCATGTCAACAATCCGTGCGTGGTTGAGGAATCGATGTCGATCACCCTGCGGGAACTGCTGGACGCGCATTGCGGCGGGGTGCGCGGCGGCTGGAAGAACCTCAAGGCGGTGATCCCCGGTGGCTCGTCGGTGCCGCTGCTGACCGCCACCCAATGCGACAGTGCGATCATGGATTTCGACTGGCTGCGCGAACAGCGTTCCGGCCTCGGCACGGCGGCGGTGATCGTGATGGACCAGAACACCGATGTGATCAAAGCGATCTGGCGGCTGTCGAAGTTCTACAAGCACGAAAGCTGCGGCCAATGCACGCCCTGCCGCGAAGGCACCGGCTGGATGATGCGGGTGATGGAGCGGTTGGTGCGCGGCGATGCCGAACTGGAGGAGATTGACATGCTGCTGTCGGTCACCAAGCAGGTCGAGGGTCACACCATCTGCGCTTTGGGCGATGCCGCCGCCTGGCCGATCCAAGGTCTGGTGCGCGCCTTCCGCAATGAGATCGAGGACCGGATCAAATACAAGAAAACCGGCCGGGTCAGCGCCATGGCGGCGGAATAAGTCATGCGAGGCGGGATGCCGTGGCTGGCGCTGACCCTGACCGCATGTACGTCAGAGCCGCCGGTGCCTGTCTCAGACCCGTTTGGGGCGGCATCTGTCGCTGCGGGCGCTCTGCCAGCCAAGCCCACCTTAACGCCGGAGGTTGAATGAGCGGCGCGCCCGGCCTCGCCCCTACGGCAGCACTATTTTGCGCCCTGTCGGCCTGCGTGGAACTGCCGCCGATGCAGACCACCCCGCCGGTCAACTACCCGCTGACCATGCCGCTTGCCGATGGCCGTTCGGAAACCGTGACCCCGTCCGTTACCGGCTTTCCCAACCAATATGTCGTCAACCGGCAGGCCAAAACCTCGCGCACCGGGATTGAGCTGCGGGTGACCCGGCTGAACGGCCGCGATCTGGATTACGCCCAAGGCAAAGATGCCAAAGCGGCGCTGGAATTCTATTGCGCCCGCTACAACCGCATCCTTGACCCCGCGGCAATGGGCCGGTTTTCGGTGCCGAATTCCTGGGTTTTCGACGGGGATTGCCGGTGAGGCTGTCCAAGCATCCCTTGTCAGTCGGCGGTTATCGCATGTCAGGCGCGGATCGGCCAGGTCTGGCAGTGCCGTTCCTTTCAGCCACCTCACTCACGGCAGGTGTGCGCCCCAGCCGGAGCCTCGTCATGCATGCTGCCCGCCTTACACTCCTCGCCCTGCTCGTTTTGCCGTTAGAGATCAGCCCCGCCGCCGCCTCCCCGCCGCCGATGGCGCAGGATGCCCATATCAACGACGAACTGCGCGCGGGGATTGCCGGCGATATCTTGCGCAAGACCTGTCCTGCGATTTCGGCCCGGATGTTGGTGGTGATGGGGCGGCTTTATGACCTCAAATCCTATGCCGAGGCGCAGGGTTATACCGAAGCCGACTACAACGCTTTTCGCGGCGATCCGGCCCAGAAGGCGCGGCTGAAGTCGGAGGCGGAGGCCTATCTGGCCAAGGCCGGGGCCAAACCGGGCGACGTTGCCAGCTATTGTCAGGTCGGTAAAGCCGAGGTTGCCAAAGACACCGCCGTTGGCCAACTTTTGAGGGTTTCCGAATGACAAAACCCGGCTTCCATCTGGCAGAACTGAACGTGGGCCGCCTGATTGCCACCACCGGTGACCCGCGCGTGGCAGAATTCATGGCGGCTCTGGACCGCATCAACGGCTTGGGCAAACGGATGCCGGGCTTTGTCTGGATGATGGAAGGCTCGGGCGAGCCGGACACCCATAAACCTGGAGTGGGCAACACCGACGCGAAAATTGCCGGCGATCCGCATTCTATCACCAACCTCACCGTGTGGGAGAGTGTGGAGACGCGGGAGGCGTTTGTCTGGAACACCGTCCATCGCCAGTTTTACGCCCGCAGGCAAGAGTGGTTCGAGGTTCTGGGCCAGATGCATTTCGTGATGTGGTGGGTGCCCGCAGGCCATCACCCGACACTGGTGGAGGCTTTGGCCAAGCTCGACCATCTGCGCGCCCATGGCGCCAGCGAAGCGGCGTTCGGCTGGGCTTGGCTGGCCGAAGCCAAGCTTTGGCAAGAGCGTGCTTGCAGCCAGGCCGCGGCGGAGTAGGCGATGGGAGCCTTAGTCAGCGAAGCAAAAATTTCACCGGGCACCTGTGGCCCCTGTGTAAAACCCGTTGCCTTCGGGCGGCGAAAAGCCGATGAACCGCGCGAGGCGAAGCAGGCAGGCTCCGGCGGTTTCGCACGCGGA
>JAYTQA010000173.1:0-4324 GCA_043746955.1 bacterium
CCCGTCGCCAAAACCACACCCACAACCCCGCCGTCCAGATGAATGAAAAGTTAACGCGAAATCGCAACCCATTGACTCCAAACACTTTCCCAAAGCGTCCACATGTGGACACCCCACCAGACCCGTCAAATTACCCAACCCGGCAATCCAATAGACTCCCGGCCAAGCCTCCAATAATCTCCCACCTGCAACCCCAAGGAGGCCAGAATGCTCCCCAAAATCGGCGTCATCGGCGGGTCGGGGGTCTATCAGATCGATGGCCTGCAATCCCAGAACTGGGTCACAATCCAGACCCCT
This sequence comes from bacterium, assembly GCA_043746955.1. Lineage (GTDB taxonomy): Bacteria > Pseudomonadota > Alphaproteobacteria > Rhodobacterales > Rhodobacteraceae > Stagnihabitans. The sequence continues at coordinate 298 of JAYTQA010000173.1, forward strand.
TGGGGGTCACCCTCCGACGATATTCTCACCGGCACCCTCAACGGCACCGAGATGGCCTTCCTGCCCCGCCATGGCCGCGGCCACGTCCACTCGCCCACCTCGATCCCCTACCGCGCCAATATTGATGCGCTGAAGCGGCTCGGCTGCACCGACATAATCGCCGTCTCGGCGGTCGGCAGCCTGCGGGCCGATTACCAGCCGGGTGATTTCGTCCTGGTCGACCAATACATCGACCGCACCTTCGCCCGCGACAAATCCTTCTTCGGCCTGGGTTGCGTGGCCCATGTCTCGGTAGCCCACCCGACCTGTGCGAGGTTGGGTGAGGCCGTCACCCGCGCCGCTGCACCGCGCAGAGCCTCCCCCGCCACCGCCAATGTCGCCACAGAAACCACGCCGAGAACCACATCCGCAGCGACACCGACACCCGCAGTGACAGCTGCACCCGCAACTACGCCCCCAACCACAGCCGCTTCCACACGCGCAGCGACACCCGCACCAGCAACTACGCCCCCAACCACAGCCGCTTCCACACCCGCAGCGACACCCGCTTCCGCTGCCACACCCACAACCACGCCCGCTTCCACACCTGCTTCCACACCCACAACCGCATCCGCAACCACGCCCGCTGCCACACCCGCAGCGACACCCGCAATCACCCCCACCATCACCCTCCACCAAGGTGCGACCTACCTTGCGATCGAGGGCCCGCAATTCTCCAGCCTCGCCGAGAGCCGCCTTTACCGCCAATGGGGCGCCGATGTGATCGGCATGACCGGGATGCCGGAGGCGAAACTCGCGCGGGAGGCGGAGATGTGCTATGCTAGCCTCGCCATGGTCACCGATTACGACTGTTGGCACCCGGACCATGGAGCCGTCGATGTGGCGCAAGTGATCGCCACCCTGACTGCCAATGCCGCCCAAGCCCGCAGCCTGATTGCCAACCTGAGCTTCACCCGGCCCGACCCCTGCCCCTGCGGCTGCGACCGTGCGCTGACCTATGCCCTGATGACCGCGCCGCCCAAACGCGACCCTGACCTTGTGGCCAAACTGGACGCGGTGGCGGGGCGGGTTCTCAAGGGGCAATAATGGACATTTTGACATTTTTGGGTGGCATGTTCGGCACCCGCCCGATCGAAATCACGGCGGCCCTGTGTGGCCTGATCAATGTGGTTCTGATCATCCGGCGCAGTATGTGGAACTATCCGTTCGGCTTCGCCATGGTCGCCCTCTATGCGGTGATCTTTTATGACTACAAACTGTACAGCGATGCCATTCTTCAGGTTTTCTTCTTCGTCATTCAGGGCTTTGGGCTGGTCTGGTGGCTTTGGGGACGCGACGCAACCGGCGCACTGGTCGTCCTGCGCCTTGGCTTGCGGCAAAGTCTGCTGAGTTTTTCCGCCGCCGGGCTTGGCGCTTTGGTGATAGGTTTCCTGATGCAACGCTATACCGATGCGGCATTGCCGTTCTGGGATGCCACGGTGGCTTCGCTGAGCGTTGTAGCCCAAACGCTGCTGGCGCGGCGGCACATGGCGAACTGGTACTACTGGATCGCCGTGGACATCGTCGCAATCGGCGTCTTCGTCGCCAAGGGGCTGGTTCCCACCGCCGCACTCTATACCATCTTTCTGGGCTTGGCGGTCTCTGGCCTGATGCAGTGGCGGCGGGTCCTCCGCGCGCAAGAAGGCTGAGATGACGCGTGGCTTCCTTCTGGGCAAGTTCATGCCGCCCCATGCCGGTCATGTCTTTCTGTGTCAGGCCGCAGCCAATCTGTGCCACCATTTGACGGTTCTGGTCTGCTCTTTACCCGATGACCCGGTTCCGGGTGGGCTGCGCTATGACTGGATGCGCGCGCTTCTGCCGGAATCCACGGTCGTGCATTATGACCGGGTTGTGCCGCAAGAACCGGAAGACCACCCCGATTTCTGGCCAATCTGGCGCGCCATCTGTCAGGAGGCCCATCCTCATCCGATTGACCGGGTGTTTGGATCAGAGCCCTATATCCACCGCCTTGCCGCCGAGCTTGGGGCGATGCCCGTGTTGATCGATCCTGACCGTCTGACCTTCCCGATCAGCGGTTCCGCAGTTCGTGCCGATCCTGCCGCGACATGGGACTTCATCCCCGGCGTTGTGCGCCCGTTTTTTCAGAAGCGTGTCGTGCTGTTTGGCGCTGAAAGCGTCGGCAAAAGTACGATGACCAAAGCGCTGGCCACCCATTTCGGTGGACCTTACCTGCCCGAATATGGCCGCACCTACGATGCGAACCGCCCAAGCGGCGATTGGACTGCGGTGGATTTCCAAACCATCGCCGCCGGTCACCGTGCCCTGCGCGCAGCCCTTGCACCGATGGCTGGACCGGTGCTGTTCGAAGACACCGATCCGCTGCTGACCCAAGTTTGGCAGCACTTCCTGACCGGCGAGCGTCCTTCGACGCGCGCCCCTGATCTGGCGGATCTTTACCTGCTTCTGGACATCGACATGCCTTGGGTCGACGACGGCACCCGCTATCAGGTAGATCGGCAACGGCGCGCAGAATTTCATGGCCGGTGCCGCCAAATTCTGCAAGAAACCGGGGCGAACTATCGGGTGATCAGTGGCTCCGCCGAGGACCGCTGGACCGCCTGCCTGACGGAAATTAGCCACCTGACAGACTAAGCTCAGAAATAGGACCGGCAGAAACCATGCCCAAGACCGTCAAGGATTACATCCGCACCATCGTGGACTTCCCGCATGAGGGCATATTGTTCCGCGATGTCACCACCCTCTTCGCCGATCCGCGCGGGTTCCGGATGTGTGTGGACCAGTTGCTCGCCCCCTATGCCGGGATGCGGATCGACAAGGTCGCGGGGCTGGAGGCGCGGGGGTTCATTCTGGGCGGCGCCGTGGCGCATCAGCTGTCGACCGGCTTCGTGCCGATCCGCAAGAAGGGGAAACTCCCCGGCCAGACCATCTCCCAAGCCTACAAACTCGAATACGGCGAGGCGGTGGTCGAGGTCCATGACGATTCCATGGCTCCGGGGGAGAAGATCCTGCTGGTCGATGACCTTCTGGCCACCGGTGGCACGGCAGAGGCTGGCATCAAACTGATCGAACGGCTTGGCGCACAGGTGATCGGCTGCGCCTTCGTGGTTGATCTGCCCGCGTTGGGTGGCCGCAAGAAGCTGGAGGCGATGGGGATGGACGTCCACGCTTTATGCGCGTTTGACGGGCTGTAACGCCGGGTGAGGCTGGGTCGCCACTTCCTCTCGCACCAGATTTTCAGGCATCGCATAAACCGCAAGCACACATGTGGTCCAGTTTCCCCTCATCCAGCTTTAGAGCGCATTTCCGAAAAGTGTGGCGCGGTTTTCGGATGAAATGCGCGCAAAAACCAAGACGTAAAGCGGTTGTTTGATCCCTATCGAACGCAAACCGCTTTAGCCGCTACACGGCCAAGTGACAGCGCGCGCGGCGGCATTTCTTGTGGACTTGCCGCTGCTCTGTCAGCGTGGAGCGATGAAGGATCTCCTCAACCTCGTCGGCCGCTGTCTGGTAGCCCTGCTATTTTTGGGCGGTGCGGTGCAAAAGCTCAGCGATCCTGCGCCGGTGGTGCAGATGATCACCTCGATCGGTCTGCCCGCCGGACTGGTCTGGCCGATAGCGCTGTTTGATCTGGTGGCGGGCTTGGCACTGATCTTCGGGCCGGGAGTGGAGGGTTGGGCGCTGATCCTCGCCGCCTACTGCATCTTCACCAGCTGGTTTCACTGGCAGTTGCGCGCCGATCCGTGGCAGGTGACCATCGTGGTCAAGAACTGGGCGATTGCCGGCGGGTTGTTGATTTTGGCCGCCCAAGGGCCGGGTCGGTTGACATGGCGCTGGCGGTTTGCCGGTAAACCCTGACGGGGCAATCCCCGCTTCGGGCCTATCTGTGGTCGGGTAACCCGAATGGCAAGCCCGACTTCGCTTTTCGGCAGCACGTCCCGGAATATCTCGCAGGTGTCGGGCGAATGTTTACCATTTGATAATCAGAATCATCATAGACCTGTGCTTG
>JAYTQA010000174.1:0-4303 GCA_043746955.1 bacterium
GCGCACCGCGTCGTTGAAGGCTTTGATGAAGCGGTCGACCAGCAGCCACTCGCCCCAGCCGAGGCGCGCGCGCTGACGGTTTATAAAAGCCACCAGCCCGCGAATGCCACTGTCAATCCGGGTGCCAAGCCGCGACAGGCGCGGGAAGGTCCGTTCAAAAACATCGGCCTCATCGCCATGGACCACCAGATAGGTGCGCCCGTCGGCGGCGGTGTGGATGATCCGGTCGACCACCTCGACCCCCAGCATCGGCTGACCGATGAAGCGGCGGAAAAACGCGTCATGGTTGCCGGGGGTGTAGATCAGCCGCGTGCCGTGGCGGGCGCGGTCAAACAGGATGGCCAGCACCTGATGCTGGGCTTGGGTCCAATGCGCGCCGAACGGCAGCCAGGTATCGATGATATCGCCGACCAGATAGATCACATCGGCGGTGTGGCCGTGCAGGAAACTCAGCAGCGCCGCGTCCCGGCATGCCCGCGAGCCCAAGTGCAGGTCAGACAGGAACAGGACCGGAAAGTGCCGCGTCGGGCTGGAGGTGGCCAGTGGTGGCACCAAGGCGGCGGCGGGCAGAAATGCTGTCGCAGGCAGAAGAGCGGCTGGGTGCATCGTCATCGTCCTGTCCCCTTTCCAGCGGGTCTTTGGCTGACCCAAAGTGGCATCTACAACGTCTGATGAAACAAACGCGCGACCTTTTCGGTTCCGTCGCGTCACGCGCACTATTGCCAAACCATAGACTTTTTCTGCAACGGCAGCATGACGGTTCGGTAACCGGGATACTACAACAGATGGGGGGATTTGGCTTGGAGCTCGCAAGCCGGAGGGTCAGGTTTGGGCGCAATACTGCGCAGCGAGCGTCCGCATCGCCTTGAGGTAAAGCGCCACATCGATGCCGATACCCAGAAAGTTGGCACCCGCAGCCCGACATTCGGCGATGAAGTCAGGGTCGGTCGCCAGAACGCCGGCGGCTTTGCCTGCGGCACGGATGCGGGTCAGGGTGGCGACGACAGCGGCTTTCACCTCCGGATGGCCTGGCTGGCCCAGATGCCCCATGTCGGCGGCAAGGTCAGACGGGCCGACAAACACGCAATCGGCGGGCACGGCCAGGATATCGTCAAGGTTCGCCAAAGCGTTGCGGCTTTCGACCTGCAGGATCAGGCAAATCTGGTCGTTGGCGGTGGCGAGGTAATCGGGGATGGCGCTGAACCGTGAAGCGCGGGCCGCGGATGACCCAACGCCGCGCACACCTGCGGCCGGATAGCGGGTGGCGCGGTAGATTTGATCGGCCTGCGCGCCAGTCTCCACCATCGGGATCATCAGGCTTTGCGCCCCGATATCAAGGGCTTGCTTGATAAGTGCGGTATCGCCGACCGGCAGCCGGACGATGGGTGCGGTATGGCCCAGAACCGCCAGTTGCGCGCCGATGCTGCGAATGTCGTTGGGCGCATGTTCGCCGTCAATTAGCAGCCAGTCAAAGCCGCAGGTGCCCGCCATTTCGGCAAGGTAAGGCTCTGCCATGCTCAGCCAGCAGCCAAAGACGGTGTCACCACGCTGCAGGCGGACTTTGAGCAGATTTGCAGGTGCGGGCATGGCTTCCCCTTGGGATAAAGGATGGCTTGGTCCGACCGGCCGAAGCTCGGGCGGAGAATATCGCCGGGCCACGAACAATGTCCATATCGCGGCGAACCGGGGGCCTATCTGGCCGGTATCAAGCTTATCCCGCGAAGGGTCAGGGCGACTTGTAGCGGCGATTTTCCGCTAGCGCATGATGACGTTTGATAGAAACATCATCATGGGCTGGATTCTCAGGGATCGCGTGAGTGTTGAGGAAAACCGGATTCCACTTTTCCGCATCACGCGCCAGGTTGGTTGACGCGGCGCCGACCGTGGCGCGTAACACCTCACGGCTGTGTCGTCCGACCCCGGCCAGTTGAAATGGCCGTGATTTTGCGATCTCCGAAGGGAAATCCGTCCCGGCATTCACAATCTGGCCAGAAAAGGCCTGGGTTCGGGTAAACCAAACCAATGGCCCATCGGGCGGCTGTGGTCCGCGACCCGGTTGGACATCTTCGGCAGCTTTGCCAGTTCAGTGCCGGGTGCCAAGATGCATGATGACGACGTGACCCGGTAAGGCGCGTCGGGCAACCGCCAGTTGGACAATTCGATGCCCACCTTGCCGGTCATTGCGATATTTTCGGCTCCGGCCGGGGCATTCCGGTTGGTCTATTCCGCCGCAAATGGCAACCCAGAAGCGCTGAACCTTGACGGCGCACCAGTGCCGGTTCGGACAGCGCGCGGATGGCAGATGCTGGCTCTGGGTAGTCTGGGCCGGTTCAGGCGCCGCCGTCACCGCCAGACATCGTCACCGCAAAACATGAAGGGCGCAACCTGCGCTGCGCCCGATCATTTTGAAACCCCTGAGATTTCTGCCAGGATTTCTGGCTCCGGCGGTAGGGATCGAACCTACGACCCGCTGATTAACAATCATCAAGTTGTAGTTTCTCGCACTTGCGCGAGGTTGCATGCAGTTCGTTATAGTATTGATTATTATAGAGTTTGTTTGTCCACGCTGCAGACGGTATCGTCAAGTTACGTCACACGGTGGCGACTCGGTGGTGATTCATAAAATTGAGACGCCAGAGCCGGGGCGCCAGGAGGCCGAACATGCCGACGATCAAGATTTTCCGGCGCACGGTTGTGGGACCCCCCGCGCCTGCAAAGCCAATGACCTAATATGATGACACCTTGCGTGGGTTTGGGCTGATCGTCAGGCCGGGCGGCTCACGTTCCTGGATCGTTGAATTTCGACCGGGCGCCGGTGGACGGGGGGTTGCGAAGCGTCGCCTCGTGATCGGAGATGCCGCGAGCATGACCCCGGACGAGGCGCGGGCTGTTGCAAAGGGAATGTTGGCGCGGGTGAACCTTGGTGCCGATCCGGCGGCTGAGTGGTCTGCGGAACGTGCCGCTGTGACCGTGGCGGAGGTTGGCGAGAAATGGCTCGCTGAGCATGTTGTCGCCAAACGAAAGCCTGCTACCGTGAGGTCGTATCGTGGCTCGCTATATTCCCACGTTCTGCCAGCCATTGGGAAAAAGCCCGCCCTGTCGATCACCCGTCAAGATATGTCACGTCTTCATGCCTCGACTGCCAGCAAGGCTCTCAGCGCGACGAATGCCGCACCAGTTCCTAGGCCATCCGAGGGGGCTCGTGGTGGACCCATCATCGCAAACCGAACTCTGGCCATCGCGAAGGCCAAGTGGGCGTGGGCGTTGGGCCTTGGCATTTTGCCGGAAGGCACGGTCAACCCGGCATCGGGGGTTGAGGGATTTCGTGAGAAGGGACGGGAGCGGTATCTCTCCAGCGCAGAAATTTCGCGCTTGGGCAAAACCTTGCATCTTGCCGGTGGGGAAGGCATTCCATGGATCGTCGACGAGTCGCAGGCAAACGCCAAGCACATCCCCAAGGAAAAGAACCGGCGGACGGTCTATGACCCGCATTCGATTGCCGCCATCAGACTTATGTTTTTAACCGGCGCAAGGGTGCAAGAAATTCTGAAGCTGGAGTGGGGGCAGGTGGATTTCGAACGCGGTATGCTGAATCTTGCGGACAGCAAAACAGGTCGCAAGACCATCGTGCTGGGAGCCGCATCGCTAGCCTTGCTGGACGATCTACCGCGATTGGGGCGGTATGTCATCGCCAGCAGCACGGCGGGGATAGCAAAAGAGCGCCCACGCGCGGACGCAAACCGGCTTTGGCATGCGGTCCGCACGGTGGCGGGCCTTGAAGGAGTTCGGCTGCATGACCTCCGTCGCACCGCGGCGTCTGTAGGGGCGGGGCAGGGGCTTTCCCTGCACATGATCGGGCAGTTGCTGGGTCATGCCCAGCCCAGCACGACCAAGCGCTACGCCCATCTTGCGGCTGACCCGCAGCGCCGTGCGGCTGATCTGATCGGCGGGCGGGTTGCCGAAGCGCTGGGGCTGCGCGAGAATGCCGGGCCAATCGAGGGCAGGGCTCGGGCATAGGCCGTGCGTGAAACCGATATGAAAGTGAGTAACTCATGTGTGGTCCCAAAGGCATGATCCTTCAAGGCGGGCTCTACCGGCCCGACGCCGTCGACGCCCCTGAAAAATCTTGGCAACGAGTTGCGCATCGACTTTTCGAAGCACCCCGAAGCTGAGGCTGAGATACTTGCCACGTTTAGGCGCTTCAGGGCGTTGTTGCACAACTCTGACTGGACAGGATTCACATTGTGAATCCATGGAGTTAGAAGGGGATCATGACGACGCCCTCACCCGCCCGCTATCGCAT
>JAYTQA010000175.1:0-4301 GCA_043746955.1 bacterium
CACCAGTTGGCTTTATTCTTGGCTGTCCACCCATCCCGAATGTCATATGCCGGTCAAGGAAGTACACTATTTTGACGCAGTAGTTGACCCTAAGCGCGCTGTGGCGGTGATCAAACGCCGCAATGCCACAGCAGAGAGGGTCAAGGCGCGTGCTGGGAAAGTTAAGTCGCGTGCTCTGGCCCGAAAGAGTCAAAAATCGCCCGAACAGGTGACCGTGATCAACGACCATACGGCTCTGTTGGAACGTTCGATCACCAACTCCGGCGACGACAGCGACTACCTGGCGTTTCTGTTGAAAGATAGCGATTCCAAACCGGTGATCGGTGACATCACCCCATCATATGCTACGCTGTCTCGGAATGAGTTTGCGCGGATGAGCCAGCTTTCGCAGAACAGCCGTTTCCTGTATCGGATGCGCGACCCAATTGACAGGCTTTGGTCGGAAATTCGTATGTCCGGACTAAAGACTGCGAAGCGGGTGACCACGGGTAAAGGCAAAGGCCAGGTCGAAACAAGCGATGAGCTCTACACCCGTCGCTGCTTCAAGCAGTTGGACGCCGCGATAGCAGAAGGGCCGCTGACCGGGCCGCACCGGTCAAACTATATGTCAACATTATCCGAACTTGCAGCGGCGGTGCCTGAAGACAAGTTCATGACTATGTTCTTTGAGGATATGTTCGAACAAGCTTCGGTCGACAAGGTATGTGCGTTCATCGGCATCGCCCCGGTTCCAGCCCAAGTTGAAGCGGTAAGATTTCCCGGGCGCAAACTTGCGTTCCCTCAAGACCGCTATGCCGGGGCCTACAAGTGCCTTTCGAGTCAGTATGAAGGTGCTGCGGCGAAGTTTGGCGACGCGCTGCCCGCGCGCTGGCGTGACCGGATGAAAGCGGGGCAGGCCAATGGATAAGGTTGGGTTGGGCATTATTGAAGGAGAACAACCTATGCTAACGACAGACCAGACAATGCTATTTTGTATTGGTGCCCAAAAAGCGGGAACCAGCTGGCTTTATACCAACTTGGCGGCGCATTCCCAATGTCACATGCCGGTAAAAGAGGTGCATTACTTCGACACAGCGGTCGATACCAAACGGGCAACTGTCGTCTTGCGGCGCTACCGGGACAATCTTGACCGGGCATTGGCGAAAAATGCTGAGAAGGAAGACAAGACGAAGGGCCGGGCGAAACTTTCGGTGATGCGAGATCACCTCGCCTTGCTTCAGCAATCCATCGGCAACAGTGGCGACGATACCGCCTATCTGACCTTTCTGCAGAAGGGATCGGAGGGGAAGCTGCTGATCGGGGACATCACGCCAAATTATGCGCCTCTGACGCAAAAAGAGTTTGCGCGGATGGTGGCGCTTTCGCCGAACAGCCGCTTTCTGTTCCTGATGCGCGACCCGATTGACCGGATGTGGTCGGCCACAAGGATGAGTGCCGAGATGCGCGAACAAAAGCTGTTCGGCGAAAAAGGCAAGTCCGCCGAGGAAGAGTTCACCAAGCGTTGCCTCAAGCGGCTCAGGGCCACCATGAAGGGCGAAAAGCTGGAGGAACCCAGCATGTCGAATTACATGCTGACCCTGAAGGAACTTGAAGCCGCAGTACCGCAAGACAAGATCATGGTGATGTTTTTCGAGGACCTGTTCGAACAGGCCTCGTTTGATGCGATCTGCAATTTCCTCGGGATTGCGCCGATGCCCGCGCAGACCGAAACCGTGAAGTTTCCCGGGCGCAAGCTGTCGATCCCGCCGCAAAGGTTTGGCGGGGTCTACAAGTGGCTGTCGGGGCAATACGAATGGGCGGCCGAACGCTACGGGGACAAATTGCCCAAACGATGGCGCGATCAGATGGCGCTTGGGCAGGCCTGACTTGGGTGCTGTGACGGAAATGATGACATGCGGACAGGATGAGGCTTTGCAATGATGGACGGCGATATCCGGCAGAACACCTATGATGACGGCTCGGTTGACCTGGAAACCGGCGAGCAGCGCATCCGCAATTTCAACATTAACTTCGGCCCGCAACACCCCGCAGCGCATGGCGTTTTGCGTTTGGTGCTGGAGCTGGACGGTGAGATTGTCGAGCGCTGCGACCCCCACATCGGCCTGTTGCACCGTGGCACCGAAAAGCTGATGGAGTCGCGCACCTACCTACAAAACCTGCCGTATTTCGACCGGCTGGATTATGTCGCCCCGATGAACCAGGAACACGCCTGGTGCTTGGCGATCGAACGCTTGACCGGGGTCGAAGTGCCGCGTCGTGCCAGCCTGATCCGGGTTTTGTTCTGCGAGATTGGCCGGGTGTTGAACCACATCCTGAACACCACCACGCAAGCGATGGACGTCGGTGCCCTGACCCCGCCGCTTTGGGGTTTTGAGGAACGTGAAAAGCTGATGGGCTTTTACGAACGCGCCTCTGGTGCTCGTCTGCACGCCGCCTATTTCCGGCCCGGTGGCGTGCACCAGGACCTGACGCCGCAGCTTTTGGACGATATGGACGCTTGGTGCGACGGTTTTCAGCGCGTGCTGGATGATCTGCACGGTCTGCTCACCGAAAACCGCATCTTCAAACAGCGCAACGTCAACATCGGCATCATCAACCCGCAGGACGTGCAGGACTGGGGCTTCTCCGGCGTCATGGCGCGGGGTTCGGGTCTGGCTTGGGATTTGCGCCGCAGCCAACCCTATGAGCTTTATGACGAATTCGACTTCAAGATCGCCATCGGCAAGAACGGCGATTGCTACGACCGCTATCTGGTGCGGATGGCCGAGATGGAGGAATCGACCAAGATCATCCGCCAAGCCGTGGCCAAACTGCGCGAGCCTGCCGCCAAGACCGACATTCTGGCGCGTGGCAAGATCACCCCGCCGAAACGGTCGGACATGAAAACTTCGATGGAAAGCCTGATCCACCACTTCAAGCTTTATACCGAAGGCTTCCACGTCCCCGCAGGTGAGGTTTATGCCGCCGTTGAGGCCCCGAAAGGCGAATTCGGCGTCTATCTGGTGGCGGACGGCACCAACAAACCCTACCGCGCCAAAATCCGCGCGCCGGGGTTTTTGCACCTGCAAGCGCTTGATTTCATGTGCAAAGGTCATCAGCTGGCGGATGTGAGTGCGATCATCGGAACGATGGATATCGTGTTCGGGGAGGTGGACCGGTGAAAATATGCCCGTTCTTGTTCGCCTTCAGTATTGTGTGATCGCCATGTTCTTTGAGGATCACAACCCGCCGCATTTTCATGTGCTGGGCAAAGACGGGCGGGATGCGCAGGTGCGGCTCGGTGAATTGAGTGTTATCAACGGAACCGTGGACCGGCGTGCTTTGAACGAAGCCATCGAATGGGCCAAGCAGAACTCGGATTATCTGAAGGAGCGTTGGGATGCCTTCCAAGATCGGTGAGATATACGACCCGCTCACAGCAAAGGTGCAGGCCCGGATCAAGACGATCGAAGTCGTGACCACTCCGGTGCTTCGGGTGGCATTCGAAGATGGTGAACTGCGGGATGTCGATTTTTCCGCAGTCATCGCGCGGTCAAAGTGGTTTCATACCCTGTCAGTCCCCACAACCTTTGAGGATGTGGAAATTATCAATAACGGTCGTGCCCTGCAGTGGGTGACCGGGGCAGACTACTGCGCCGACGCCTTGCGGATTATGGCCGACCAACAACTTCGCGACAAGGAAACTGCCTGACATGCTCCGCCGCCTGCACAAAGACCAACCCGCCGCCTTTGCCTTCACGCCGATGAACCTCGCATGGGCGCGGGGGCAGATTTCCAAATATCCTGAGGGGCGGCAGGCTTCGGCCATCATTCCGCTCTTGTGGCGCGCGCAGGAGCAGGAGGGCTGGCTCTCCAAGCCTGCCATCGAACTTGTCGCCGACATGTTGGGCATGGCCTATATCCGGGCGTTGGAGGTGGCGACCTTTTACTTCATGTTCCAGCTGCAACCGGTTGGTTCTGTTGCCCATATCCAGATTTGCGGCACCACCTCCTGCATGATCTGCGGGGCGGAGGATCTGGTGGCGGTTTGCAAGGAACGGATCAACCCCTCGGCCCATGCGCTCTCGGCGGACGGCAAGTTTTCATGGGAAGAGGTGGAATGTCTGGGGGCTTGCGCCAATGCGCCGATGGCCCAGATCGGCAAGGATTATTACGAGGATCTGACACCTGAAAAGCTGCGCGGGTTGATTGCGCGGTTCTCTCATGGCGAGGTGCCGGTGCCGGGGCCGCAGAACGGGCGTTACGCGGCGGAGCCGTTGACCGGTCTGACCAGCCTCAAGGACTTCGCGGTCGGCAAGCCG
>JAYTQA010000176.1:0-11348 GCA_043746955.1 bacterium
TTGATCACGCTTTGGTGGCTGGTCGGCTTCAATGTGCTGCTGTTCATCGCCGGATTGCGCAACATATCGAGCGAGATTTACGAGGCGGCGGCCCTGGACGGTGCCACCCGGGTCCAGATTTTCCGGCGGATTACCTGGCCGCTGATCTGGCCGGTCACCGTGCTGGTGGCGACGATCCAGTTGATCTTGCAGCTGAAAATCTTCGATCAGGTCTATCTTTTCGCGCAAGGTGGCCGGGTGGACAGCACGTTGACCATGGTCTGGCTGATCTACCGCTCCGCGTTTCAGAAAAATCAGGGTGGCTATGGGGCTACGGCGGCGGTTTTGCTGTTCGCGCTGATCATCATCGTGTCGGTTCTGCAATATCAGGCGACGAAGGCGAGGGCTACATGACCCTGACCCAGTTGCAACGCCTCAACAAGGCCGGGGCAATCCTGAGCCTCATCACCGTGCTGGCGGCGATTTTCTGGGCGTTTCCGCTCTATTGGGCGCTGGTCACCACCTTCAAACCCGAACAGGATGTCGTCAAACCGGGCATCGAGTTTTGGCCGGTGCGGTTCACGTTCGAGGCCTATTACCACGTGCTGTTCGCGACGAAACTGGGTCTGTGGTACGTGAACTCGCTGGTGACCTCGCTGTCAGTGACCGTGCTGGTGCTGCTGATGAGTGCGGCCGCCGGATATGCGATCTCGCAGTTGAACTTTCCGGGCCGGCGGGTGCTGTGGTGGTTGATCCTCGCCAGTTTCATGGTGCCGATCCCGGCGCTGATCGTGAACCATTTCGTGCTGATGAGCCAGATGGGCCTGTTGAACACCTGGTTGGGCGTGATCCTGCCGCAGTTGATAGCGCCGGTGACGGTGATGATCTACAAACAGTTTTTCGACAGCGTTCCCAAAGACTTCCGCGAGGCGGCCGTGATGGACGGTGCAACCCAGTGGCAGCTTTTGTTCCGCCTGTATCTGCCGATGAACTGGGGGATCACCACCGCTTTGGGCATCATAACCTTCATCGGCGCGTGGAACACCTTCCTCTGGCCGTTCCTTGCCATCACCAGTGAAGACAAGATGAACGTGACCGTCGGCATCACGCAAGTGACCGATGCGTTCGGGGTGAAATACGCCCGCCAACTCGCCTCGGCGGTGCTGGCTGGCCTGCCGGTGGCGGCGGTTTACCTGTTATTCCAGCGCAAAGTGACACAGGCGATCATGCTGACTGCCGGGATCAAGGGGTAAGACATGGCATCTGTGACTTTGACAGGGATTGCAAAGCACTACGGCGCGGTTGAGGTGATCCGCAGCTTGGATCTGAAGGTCGAGGATGGGTCGTTCTGTGCCTTGCTGGGGCCATCGGGCTGCGGCAAATCCACCATGCTGCGGATGATCGCCGGGCTGGAGACGGTCAGCGACGGCACCGTGCAGATCGGCGACCTTGATGTCACCCACACCGAACCTGCCAAGCGCGGCGTGGCGATGGTGTTCCAAAGCTACGCGCTTTATCCGCATCTGACCGTGGCGCAGAACATCTGCTTTTCCTTGTCTCTGGCCGGTGAGTCCAAAGCCAAACAGGCCGAGGCTGCCGCCCGCGTCGCCAAAATGCTGCAACTGGAGCCCCTTTTGGCGCGCAGGCCCGCCGAATTGTCCGGCGGTCAGCGGCAGCGGGTGGCGATTGGCCGGGCCTTGGTGCGCGACCCCAAGGTGTTTCTGTTTGACGAACCGCTGTCCAACCTCGACGCGCTTTTGCGCGGCCAGATGCGGCTGGAACTCGCCCGCCTCCATGCCGAACTGGGCCGCACGATGATCTATGTGACCCATGATCAGGTCGAGGCGATGACCCTGGCCGACAAGATCGTGGTGCTGGACAAGGGCCAGATCAGTCAGTCCGGTGCCCCGCTTGCACTCTACAATGCCCCGGCTAACCGTTTTGTCGCGGGGTTTATCGGCTCGCCTGCGATGAACTTTTTGGCCGGCCTGGCCAGTGCCGACCTGTCGGGCCTGACTGTGCGGTTCGGCGGCAGCACGCTGACCCTGCCCGCCCGTGGCGATTTTACCGGGGACCGCCCGGTTGACCTTGGGGTCAGGCCCGAGGACATCACGTTGGTCAACCCCGGCGACGGCGGGTTGCAAGGCCATGTCACGGTGGTGGAGGCTTTGGGTAACACCACGTTCGTCCATGTTGACACCAGCCTCGGCCAGATCAACGTGGAGGCCGACCCGACCCTGCGGCTGGAGCCGGGTGCCGCCGTCGGCCTGAACCTCAACCCCGCCAAAGTGCATGTGTTTGACGACACTGGCCGGGCGATGCCACGGGTGTGAAGGTCGCTAAAATGCGTTGCAAATGCCGCATAGTCTTTGACCGGTCGGTCGGGTTCGCCAGGTTTGCCCCAAGCCCCTTCACCCGCCGTTAAGGCCAGTCGGCCTAGGGTCCGGCATGAGCGTTTCGGACCCAAAACTTGCGCGCGAACTGGCGCTGCGCGACTGTCAGATGACGGCGCTGCGGGCGACATTTCTGATTGCCGCCCACCACGGCGTGGCTCTGCGGCCCGAAGATCTGCCCCGGCTGATGGAGGGCGATCTTGCCGCTTCGATCACCGCCAGCCTTACTGCTGCGGGCTTTCACACCAAGCTGGTCGAACGCGGCACCTGGGCCAAGATCGCAGGCTTGGGCGCCGCCTATCCCGCGATGGTCGGGCGGCGCGACGGCGGCTGGCTGATCGTGGTGGCGATCCTGCCGGGGGAGGCGATTGCAGCGCTTGACCCGGGCGAAGAGGCCAAGGGTGTGCAAACCCTCACGCGCGCCCGGTTTTTGGCAATCTGGGATGGCCGGATCCTGCTCGCCCGCCCGCAGCCGCGTGCGGCGGATCAACCCTTTGGCCTGGCATGGTTTATGCCGGCCCTGCGTGCGCAGCGCGGTCTTCTTGCCGGGGTGGCGCTTGCGGTCCTGACCGGCAACTTGATCGCCTTCAGCTTGCCATTGTTGTTTCAGGTGCTGATCGACCGCGTCATCGCCCATCAGGCGTGGAACACGCTGGCGGCTATCGTGGCCATTTTCATCCTGCTCGCGGCGTTTGACGCGGCCTTCAGCTACACCCGCCAGCGCTTGATGCTGATCGCGGGCGGCAAGGTCGACGCTGTCATGGGCGCGCGCAGCTTTGCGCATCTGATGGCCTTGCCCCTGTCGGTGTTTGAAACCACCCCCGCAGGCGTCATGGCCCGCCATATGCAACAGACGGAAAAGATCCGCAATTTCCTGACCGGACGTTTGTTCCAGACCCTGCTGGATGCGGCGTTTTTGCCCTTGCTTCTGGGCATCCTGATGCTGCTGTGCGGCCCGCTGACCCTGGTTGTCTTGGGGTTTGCCAGCGCCATCGCCGCCGTGATCGGCATGCTGCTGCCGCTGTTCCGCCGCCGTCTGAATGCGCTTTATCAGGCTGAGGCCGGGCGTCAGGCGCAACTGGTCGAAACCCTCCACAACATGCGCGCGGTCAAATCGCTGGTCCTTGAACCCGCGCGGCGCAAGGCGTGGGAGGATAGTCTGGCCGGAACCCTGCGCCGCCAATGGGATGTCGGGGCGATCTCGGCGCTGGCCTCTGCGGCCACCGGTTTCCTTGAAAAACTGATGCAGATCAGCGTGATTGGCTATGGGGCAGCTTTGGTGTTGGAAGGCCGGCTAACCACCGGCGCTTTGGTCGCCTTCCTGATGCTCGCCGGTCGGGTGACCGGGCCTTTGGTGCAGATCGTCGGCCTGATCAACGAATATCAGGAAGCGGCCTTGTCGGTGCGGATGCTGGCGGGTGTGCTGAACCAAAAGCCCGAACGCGGGCTCCACGCGCGCCCGGCGCGGCATCCGATCGGCGGGCGCTTGCGGTTTGACGCGGTCAGCTTCACTTATCCCGGTGCGGCCACCCCGGCGCTGGACCGGGTGAGTTTTGAGATTACCACCGGCCAAGTGATTGGAATCGTGGGCCGCTCCGGTTCGGGCAAGACCACCCTGACCCGGCTGATCCAGGGCATCGAGCAGCCGCAATCCGGCCTGATCCAGATTGACGGGGTCGATATCCGCCAGATCGACCTTGAGCATCTGCGCCGCAGCCTTGGCGTGGTCTTGCAGGAAAACCTGCTGTTTCGCGGCACGATCCGCGACAATATTGCGATGGCCCGGCCCGAGGCCAGCCTGGAAGAGGTGTTGATCGCGGCCAAACTCGCCGGCGCGGAGGAGTTTATCCGCCGCCTGCCGCAAGGCTTTGACACCCCGATTGAAGAGGGGGCCGCCAACCTGTCGGGCGGCCAGCGCCAACGAATGGCCATCGCCCGGGCGCTGATGTGCGCCCCCAAAATCCTGGTGTTTGACGAGGCGACCTCGGCTCTGGACCCCGAAAGTGAGGCCGTGGTGAACCGCAACCTCTCAGCCATCGCCAAGGGTCGTACGGTGATCATCGTCTCCCACCGGCTATCCTCGCTGGTGAAAGCCGACGCAATTGTCGTGCTGGATCAAGGCCATGTGGTCGATATGGCCCCGCATGCCGACTTGCTCCTCCGCTGCGACATCTACCGTCATCTTTGGCACCAACAGACCGAGCATCTGACCACCGGGCCTGTCACGCCGGGGCCTCTGACGACCGGGCCTCTGACGACCGGGCCTCTCGCGACGGGGCCTCTGACGACGGGGCCTCTCGCGACGGGGCCTCTCGCGACGGGGCCGCTGACATGAGGCTCGCCCGCGAAGCCCTGGCGTTTCAGGCCGACCTTGACCGGCTGGTGGCCGAACCCGCGCCGATGATCCTGCGCCTGTGGCCGGTGCTTGGCGTGGCACTGGTCACGGCTTTGGTGAGCCTGGCAGGCCTGGTTCAACTGGATGTCGTCGTCACAGCGCATGGCCGGATTGCCGCCGACGCGCCGCCTGCCATCCTTGCGCCGATGAACCGGGCCGTGCTGCGCGACCTTTTGGTGCGGCCCGGCGACAAGGTCCGCAAAGGTCAGGTTCTGGCCCGGCTGGACCCGACGATGCCCGAGGCGGACCGCACCACGTTGCAGGCAGAGCGCGCAACCCTTTTGGCCCAGCAAGCCCGGCTGAACGCCGATCTGACCGGCCAGCCGATGGCCCAATCCTCGCCGGATATGGCGTTGCAATCGCAGGTTCAAACCCAGCGCGCCCGCCTTGCCGCAGCGCAGCGCACCCAGTTGCAGGCGGTAAGCGACGCCGCCGCCGCGGCACTTGCCGCCGAAGATCACGCGGCCGCGGGCCTGTCAGACCGGCTTTCGATCGCCCTTGAGGTTGAAGCCATGCGGACCAAACTCGCGGCCAGCCAGACCGGCTCGCACCTCGCCGCATTGGAGGCGGAACTGGTCCGGATCGATGCCCAATCCGCCGTCGATCAGCATGTCGCACGGCTTGGCGACCTCAAAGCCCGCCTCGCGAGCGCCAGTGCCGCAGTTTCCGCCTATGACAGCGACCGTACGCGCGCCGATCTGGAGGCTCTGGCGACGCTTCGCCCGCAATTGGCCGCGGTCGAGGAGGCGCTCTCCAAGGCCAACCGGCTGTCTGACTTGTCCGATCTGGTGGCACCCGGGCCCGGCGTGGTGATTTCCGTGGCGCAAGGCGGCCCCGGTTCCTCGCTGGCCGAAGGCGCGCCGGTGGTGGTTCTGGTGCCAAGTGACGTGCCGCTGATTGCCGAAATCAGCATCCGGTCCGCCGATGCCGGCCTGGTGGCCCCCGGCGATCTGGTCGATCTGAAAGTTGACGCCTTCCCGTGGCGGCGGCACGGCGCCTTGACCGGCAGGCTTATCGACATCTCCAGCGCGTCTTTCACCCCGGACGGGGCGGTCGAGGCGCAGCATTCGGCCCGGGTCAGCCTCGGCGGCGATCTGCACGATCTGGCCTCTGGTGCGGCCCTTTTGCCCGGCATGACGCTGCAAGCGGATGTGAAAACCGGCACCCGCAGCGTGTTGGACTACTTCCTTGACCCGCTGATGCGCGGATTGGGCGAGGCATTGCGGGAACCCTGAACCCTCCCATCCTGACCAGTACCCATCCAGTCCAGAACCCATCCAGCCCAGAACCCGTCCGGCCCAGAACCCATCCAGACCGAAAATCACCCAGACTGAAAACCATCCAGAAAAACCCTAGCCAGAAAGGCCACTCGATGACCATTGCCAATTCCCTGAGCCTTGATGCGGCCGAGTTCGTCGGCCCCCCGGCCCGTACCGTGCTGCATGTCGGCTGCGGCCCCGCCGACCCGGCCAAACTGCCCGCCGCATTTTTCCCGACCGGCCCGTGGCGCGAATTGCGGCTCGATATTGATCCCGGCGTCGCCCCCGACATCATAGCTTCGATCACCGATATGGCGGTGGTGCCGGACGGTTCGGTGCACGGTCTCTGGTCGGCGCATAATCTGGAGCATCTGGCGGCGCATGAGGTGCCGCTGGCTTTGGCAGAGTTTCACCGCGTGCTTGCCCCCGGTGGTTTTGCCCTGCTGACCATGCCCGACCTGCAACAGGTGGCGGCACTGGTGGCCGAGGGCAAGCTGGAGGATGCGGCCTATATCTCTGCGATGGGGCCGATTTCGGCGCTGGATATGCTCTATGGCCACCGCGCCTCGATTGCGTCCGGCAACCGGTTCATGGGACACCGGACCGGCTTTGTCGCCAGCACGCTCGCCTGGCATCTGGAGGCTGCGGGGTTCCGCTCGGTCCGCGTCCAGCGCGACGGCCATTTCGCGCTCTGGGCCTCGGGCGTCAAAGCCGAGAGTGCATAGGTTCACCGGACGCGGGGGTCTTCGAGCCCCCGCCACCGCCGATCCGTTCTACTAGCAGGCTGCTGATAAATTCATACGGCCAAGAAATTTCAACGCGAAAAGTGGAACATTTCCCCCATAAATGGACTTAGATATCTTCGATTTGGACAATATCGTGGTAAAACAGAATAGTTTCCCTCTCGTGTGCTTCCGAAAACCCTTTTTCAGCAGCCTGCTAGAGCCAAAGCCTGAGCCTGAGCCTGAGCCAAAGCCACAGCAAAAACGGCCACAGCCAAAACGCCGGGGCTTATCCCCGGGCCTTTTGCCAAGGGTAACATCAGGTCAGGGCGTCAGCCGCACCCGATCCATCGCAGCCTCGAACCGGCGGGTGAAGTCGGCGGAGTTGCCCAAGGTCCGGCCCCAGGCGTCACCCGCCAGATGGGTTTTCATCCGCTGGTGAGCGGCCTTGTCGTGGCAGAGCCCAATCGCAATCGCCTCATAGTCCTGCGCAGTTGGTGCAATCGCTTCGGGCAGGCCCACGGCGGTCAGAAGGCTAGCGGCCATCCGCGCGGCGAAGGCCTGACCCTGCAACGTCACGATCGGCAGACCCATCCGCAAGGCATCGGACGCGATGGTTCCGGCGTTATAAGGATGGGTGTCCAGAAACACATCCGCCAAAGCCAGCCGGGCCCGGTAGCGGTCCGGGTCGACGCGCGGCGCAAAGATCAGGCGATCCGCGCTCAGGCCACAGGCCAGCCAGCGCGCCGTCAGGGCGCTACGGCTTTCCGGGTTATCGTCGATCAGCCACAGGACCGAATCGGCTTTGGCCGCAGGCTGCACCGCGCCGCCCCCGGCTGCGGCATCCCCCGTCGCGGCATCCCCGGCTGCGGCATCCCCGGTTGCACCTTCCCGCGTCGCAACATCTCCGGTCGCAAGATCATCGGTCGCCACAAGCCCGGCTGCGCCATCCGCTGTCGCGCCATCTCCGGTCGCAAGATCATCCGTCGCCATTCGCCCGACTGCGCCATCCGCAATCGTGGCACCCCCGGTTGCACCATCCGCCGTCGCGGCACCTCCGTTCGCAGGGTTCCCGGTCGCCTCGATGATCCGGCACCAGCTGTGCCACATGGCCTCGGTCAGTTTGTAATGGTGCGATGCGCAGGTGTAGACAAAGGCTGACTCTGGCAGACCCTCTGCCGCACGACTGACCGGGGGCAGCACCGGGGCGCGGCTGTCGTTGGCCTGATAGCAGCCGTCAATCCGCAGCGGGCGAGGGGTGTAAGCGGCCTCCATCTCTGGCGGGATCGTCACCGCGTCGCACAAGATATAGTCGAGTTCGGGCAAGGGCACCGGGCCGATATAGCCGAGGTAGGTGGCAATCACCGGGGCGGGCTTCCAGCGCAAAATCCCCAGACGCGCGCCTTTGGTCAGGCCGTTGAGGTCGATCAGAATGTCAATCTCATCTGCCACGATCGCCCGCGCCGCGGCCTCGTCCGGCAGGCGATGGATCGGGATATGGTGGTCAAAAGCGGCCAGCACGCGGGCGCGAATCTCGCTGCCATCCTCGGGCGAGGCGTCATAGCCGTAGACTTCGAACCGCGCGCGATCGTGCAATTCCAGCAATTCGGCGATCAGAAAACTCATCGCGTGGCGGCAGAAATCGGTGGAGAGGTAGCCGATCCGCAGCCGGTTATGGGCATAGCCTGCAATCGGGGCCAGGCGTTCCGGTGCCGGCGGCACTTTGCGGGCAATCCAGTCGGCGGCGCAGGCGGCTTGCAGGGCAGGGTCGTCGTACATCGCTAAAGCCGCGAGGGGGCCGCAGTTGAACGCCGCCTCCGCCTCGGTCAGGCCGGGCACGTCCAGCCGCGTCGCCGGCCAGGCGGTGGTGCGTTGGCGGATGTGAACGAGGTGTTGCTGCACATCGGCCTGATGCGGGGCTATCAGCAGCGAGGCGCGCAATTCGCAACCCGCCGGGCCAAGCTGGCCCTGCGCCTCCATCACGCGGCCCAGCTGGTTGTGCAGAATCTGACGCATCGACGCAGGCGGCAGGGCGGACCGCCACGCGCCCAAGGCCGCCTCGGTCTGGCCAGACGCTTCCAGCGCGGAGCCTAAATTGATCGCAGCCTCGGTCATATCGGGTTTCAGGCGCAGGGCGGTGCGGTAGGCATCAACCGCACCCGCAGGATTGCCCGCCTTCATCCGCGCCACGCCAAGGTTGAACCAGGCGGCGCAGGCCACCGCCTCGGTCCCATGCGCGCCCAGCCAGAATTCGTAAAGTGCCGCGCCATCGGCATCGCCCGCAGTTTCCGCCAGCCGCACGAGGCCCAGAAGGTCCAACCCCGCCACGGCCCGGCCAAGATAGGGCAATTCGCCTGCAGGCACCGCCATCAGGCCACCGGGGCGCGCCATCGCGCGCAAGATCGCGGCTTCGTCACCGGGCAGCGGGAACGGCAATAGGAACGGCATCGACATTGCAAACCTCCATCTTCTGCCGCCATTTCGCGCGAAAGGAGTGAACGCGGCATGAATATCGCCCCAAAAAACCCGCCTCCTGGGTGAGTTTTCCTAAAATGTGCGGTTTTATTCGCGCGCGAACCCAGCCTCGGCGGCCCGGCTTTGGGCACATCTTCACCGTTTCATAAGGCTCCGCTGCCAGCCTTTCGGACAACATCGCGCCCGCATTGGGCCAAGTCCGGGGTCAGGAAAATCCTGCCTCGCCATGCCTTTTGCCAGACGGAGCATCCCATGACGACGATTTCCACCCTGTCGACCGCCCAGATTGCCGCCCTGTCCACCGCAGCCATCGCGGCGCTGACCACGGCGGATATGCAGTCGCTGACCACGGCGCAGGTGCCGGTGTTGACGACAGCACAGCTTGCGGCGTTGAGCGCGGTGCAGATCGGTGCGCTGATGTCGACGCAGGTGGCGGTTCTGACCACAGGGCAGGTGGCGAGCCTGTCGACCACCCAAGTGGGCGCCATCAGTTCGACGGCGATTGCCGGTTTGACCTCTGCCGACCTTGTGGCCTTGACCACGGCGCAGGTCGGCGCCTTGTCCTCGGCCCAACTGGCAGCCATCAGCACCCTGGCCATTACGCATATGGAGACGGCGGATATCGCGGCCTTGAGCACGGCGGCGATCAAGGGCCTGACCACGTTGCAGATCAGTGCGATGGACAGCGCGCAGATTGCGGCCTTTACCACCGCGCAGATTGCGGCCCTGCCGGTGGCGGATCTGGGCAAACTCGCGTCGAGCGATATTGCCGGACTGTCCACGGCGCAGGTCGCAGCATTTTCCACCGCACAGATTGCGGCGCTGTCCTCCACCCAGATCGCCGGCCTGACCACGGCGCAAATGGCGGGGTTGAGCACGGCGCAAGTGGTGGCGCTGTCGACGGCGGCGCTCAAAGGCCTCGGTTCGGCGGAGGCGGTCGCACTGACCACGGCGCAGGCGGCGGTTCTGACTTCGGCGCAAGTGTCGGCCCTGTCGACCGCAGCCGTGGTACATCTGGAAACCGCGGACATCGCGGCCCTAAGTTCGAGCGCGATCAAAGGTCTGTCGTCGGCGCAAGTCGCTGTGTTGACCTCGGGCCAGATCTCGGCTTTGAGCACGGCGCAGATTGCCGCCTTGGCCACCGCGTCGATCCCGAAACTTTCGGCGGCGGCACTTGCGGCGTTGTCGCCCGACCAAATTGTGGCGTTCACCACCGCGCAGGTGGGCAGTCTGACCTCTGGCCAGATTTCGGCCCTGTCGACCAATCAAGTCCAGGCCCTGACCACGGCGCAGGTGGCTGCGTTGACCACCAGCGCGCTGGTCGGCCTTGGCTCGGCGGATATCGCGGCTTTGGGCACCGCCCAGGCCGCAGCCCTGAGCTCGGCTCAGGTCGGGGCTTTGAGCACCAGCGCCATTTCGCATCTGGATGTGGCCGATGTGGCGGCTTTGACCACGGCGGCGATCCGGGGCCTGACCTCCACCCAGGCCGGGGCCTTGACCACGGCGCAGGTCGCGGCGCTGACCACGGCGCAGATGGCCAATTTGGCCGGGATTGCGGTGGCAAAACTCAGCACGGCGGCGGTGGCCGCGATGTCAACCGCACAGATTGCCGCCCTGACCACGGCGCAGATGACCGGCCTGACCTCGGGTCAGGTGGCCGCGATGACCACGGCGCAGATAGCCGGGCTGACCACGGCGCAGGTCGCGGGCCTCGCCACGGCGGGCGTGCTGGGGCTGACCACTGCGGATGTCGCGGCCTTGAGTACGGCGCAGGTGGCCGCCTTCACCTCGACCCAGATCGCGGCGCTGACCACCTCGGCGCTGGCGCACCTTTCTGCGGCCGATATCGCGGCGCTGACCACGTCAGCCATCAAGGGCCTGACCACATTGCAGATGGCGGCCCTGACCACGGCGCAGGCGGAGGCTTTGTCCACCGGCCAGATTGTCGTCCTGTCGGCGGTGCAACTGGCCAAGCTGCCGGGCGCAGACCTTGCGGCCCTGACCACCACCCAGATTGCCGCCCTGACCAGCGGCCAGATTGCCGCGCTGAGCTCGGCCCAACTGGCCGCCATGACCACCGGCCAGATCGCGGGCCTGACCACGGCGCAGATCGCAGCACTTGGCA
>JAYTQA010000177.1:0-1575 GCA_043746955.1 bacterium
CATCAAGGACTACGGCGCGCAGACCATCATCCGCATCGGCAGCGCCGGGGCGATGCAAGAGCGCGTGAAGCTGCGCGACGTGGTGCTGGCGCAGACGGCGTCGTTCGCCGGCAGCCCCTCGCGCACCATCTTCCAAGAGCTGAACTTCGCCCCCGCCGCCGATTTCGGGCTGCTGGCCGCCGCGCACAAGGCTGCCACCGCCAAGGGCGTCCCGGTCCATGTCGGCGGCATCTTCTCGTCCGACACATTCTACGACGAACGCCAGGACCTGACCGACCAGTTGATCCGCCACGGCTGCCTTGCGGTCGAGATGGAGGCGGCAGAGCTTTACACCCTCGCCGCCCGCCATGGCCGCCGCGCCTTGGCTGTTCTGACCATTTCCGACCACCTCGTGACCCATGAAGCCTTGCCCGCCGACCAGCGCGAGACCAGCTTCGCCGCCATGGTCGAAATCGCGCTGGAGGCGGCGTTTGCCTGACCAGCGGCGAATCGGCCGGTCACCCCGCGGTCGCGAGCCAGTCCGCCACTTTCCCTGCCGCGCCCTTGACCTGCGATCCGCGCAGCGACCACAGCCGCAGACCGCGCGGCAACGCAACCACGACCCCGAACGGCGCGACCAGCGCCCCTGACGCCAGATGCCGCGCCACCAAAGCGCCATGGCCGATCAGCACCCCCGCGCCGTTCACCGCCTCCTCCACCGCCAGCGCATACAGCGAATAGACCGGCCCGCGCCGGTTGGGTGCCACATCCGGTGCCGCGACCGCCAGCCAGTCCCGCCAATCCTCGGCCCAAGCCGAATCCGACAGGCAAGGCACCAGGGCCAGATCGGCAGGCCGCTGCAATCGGGCCGCCAAAGCAGGCGCGCAGACCGGGAAAATCACATCCGGTGCCACCAGCCGCCCGCCGCTGTCCGCATGGAACAGGCACAGGTCATAGGGCGTGCGTTTCAAATTGGGCGGCAGTTCAAGAGCCGTGATGGACACCGAAACTTCTGCTGCCAGCGCCCGCAAGCCCGGCAATCTCGGCGACAGCCACAACTGGGCGATCGCGGGCAGGGTTGCGATATGCACCACCTGCGGCGCGGCCTCGGACCGCATCGCCTGCGCGGCCAGCCCCAGTCCGTCGAACGCCTCGGCAAACCCCGGCCAGGCCCTCGCGCCCAAGGCGGTCAGCCGCACGCCCCGCGCCGTCCGCGCGAACAGCGGCGCACCCAGGGCCGCCTCCAATGCCTTGACATGCGCCGTCACCGCCCCCGGCGTCACGCCCAACTCCTGCGCCGCCGCCGAAAACCCGCCCAGCCGCGCCGCCGCCTCGAAGGCCCGCAGCGCGTTCGGGGGCAGATCACGCGGGCGAGGCGGCGCAACGGGCATGGCTTAACTTTCCTGACCCTGGTTTTTCCGAAAACTGATTTGCGGGCAAGTCTGAATCCCGGTTCCCTGATCCCAACCGCAAAAGGAGCCCGCCCCATGCAAAACCTCGCCCCGCCCCCTGGGTGCCTGCCGGTGCCGAAGCCCTGATCCAGCGCATCGCCGGTGAAACCACCGCCGCATCCGCCACCGTGGATGCGCGGATCGA
>JAYTQA010000178.1:0-11343 GCA_043746955.1 bacterium
CATTGGCGAGCATTCACTTGCCTTAAGATAGCCAAGTTTCGCAAAACAACCGCCGAGGCCGACAACCACAGCGCGAAATCCTGCGCCGATCCGGTAAAATGCCGAAGCGTGCCGGGTGGGAGGGCGAATCAGCCAGATGACGCCTGAAGCGGCCAACCCCGCCGCCCGCCCCGGTTGTGGCCCACAGACCCGGCGCAAGTTTGCTAAAATCAACCGCTTACGCCCGCGCACACGCGACCGCGCCAAGGGTCGGATTGGAAACCGATCATTTCCAAACCATCCGGCAATCCGATGGCTTTGTTCGTGTTAAGTTCTCATTTACCGATTCGTGCGATATTGATCAGAGGTTATTGGGAGAATGAACATGTCAGACCGTTTCGCGCCACTTGCCCGCCAAGCCCGTCACCCCGCTCAGGCTCGCACCTCGGCCCGCAGCATGGCTATCGCCCGCGCCTTGCCGGCACCCAGTTTGTCCCTGCTGGATCTGCTGAACTTTGCCATGCTGGTCGTGCTGATCCGGCTATTCTAATGCGCTGATCGGCGCAGCGCATCCTGCAACAGCTTGATCACCAACTCCGGCGGCACATCCTCGGCCACAAACGCCTGCCCGATGTCATGGGCGAGGATGAAGCGTAGCCTGCCGTCCACCACCTTCTTGTCCTGCCCCATCAGGGCCACCAAAGCCTCGGCATCCGGCAGTTCCCCGGCAATATCGGATAAATCCGTCTTCATCCCCATCGCTTTCAGATGGGCCCGCACCCGGCTCGGCGCTTCCTGGCCACATAGCCCCATCCGCTGGCTGAGTTCAAACGCCAGCGCACAGCCGATGGCGACGCCCTCGCCGTGCAGCAAACGGTCGGAATATCCGGTAGCTTTTTCAAGGGCATGGCCGAAGGTGTGGCCAAGGTTCAGCAGCGCACGCTCGCCTTCCTCGGTCTCATCGCGCTCCACGATCCCGGCCTTCATCTCGACCGACCGGGTGACCGCTTTCAGGATCACCGCATGGTCGAACCGCGCCAGCGCCGGCCCCCGCGCTGCCAGATAGTCAAAAAACGCCGCATCGCCCAACAGCCCGTATTTCACCACCTCGCCGTAGCCTGCCAGCAGGTCGCGGGGCGGCAGCGTGTCCAGCACGCCGATGTCCGCCAAGACCAGCGCGGGTTGGTGAAACGCCCCGATCAGGTTCTTGCCCGCCACCGAATTGATCCCGGTCTTGCCACCGACCGACGAATCCACCTGGGCCAGCAAAGTGGTCGGCACCTGGACAAACCGCACGCCGCGCCGCAACACCGCGCAGGCAAAGCCTGCCAGATCGCCGACCACGCCGCCCCCCAAGGCCACCACAACGTCGCGGCGTTCGACCTTTTGGTCCAGCAGCCATTCGACGGTGCGGGTGAATTGCGGCCAACCCTTGGTCGCCTCGCCAGGCGGCAAGGCCAAGGTCACTGCGGCAATCCCCTGCAGCGCCAAAGCCGCCAGCACCGCCGCCAGATGGGTGGCGGCCACAGTTTCATCGGTCACAATCGCCACCCGCTTGCGGTGCAGCAGCGGTGCAATCTCCACCCCGAGCCTGCCGATCAGCCCTTCACCGATGCGGACCTGATAGGACCGCGCACCCAAATTCACCGGGATGATGTTCATCTAATTCTCCAACACATCCGGGCGGCAGGCCAGCGCCTGCGCCACCCGTTCGGCCATCAGTTCGACCGAGATTTCGGCGGCACTGTCGACCGCCAGATCGGCCGAGGCATAGGCAGGCTGCCGGGCCTCGTAAAGCCCTTTCAAAGTCTCGCGCGGGTTGCCGGTGCGCAAAAGCGGCCGGGTGGTTTTGTGGCGGACCCGCTGCCACAGCAGATCCAGATCGGCGCGCAGCCAGACCGATACGCCGGCCTGGTGGATCAGGCTGCGATTGACCGGCGATAAAAACGCCCCGCCGCCAGTCGACAGCACGCAAGGCAGACCATGCAGCAGGCGGTTCAGCACCTCGGTTTCGCGGGCCCGAAAGAACAACTCGCCGTCGCGCTCGAAGATTTCCGCGATCGACCGCGAGGCGGCCCGGACAATCTCGTCGTCCGAATCGACGAACGGCACCGCCAGCACCCGCGCCAAAGCCGTGCCGACGGCGGTTTTACCGGCCCCCATCATGCCGACCAGCACCACGGTTTTCTTCAGGCGCTGCATCACCGCGGTCCGTATCCCCTTTCACTGGCACCAAGGGCGGGATAATGCCGCCCTGATCCTGAACTTTGTGTCCTGAATGGCGTGAAGTTGTGGCAAATGCCATATATAATCGCTGTGTCGGATCAGGGCCCCAGCAGAGGGCTTTCGGCAAGGGCGCAGGAACAGGCAATAAAGGGCGTGCGGTTGATGGGACGGTTGATCAAGGCGGTGCTGGTGCTTGCGGTTTTGGGATTTGCGGCCTTGGTGGCCTATGCCTATCTGGCAGACCTGGCGCCGGCTACCGGCGAAGTCAAAGTGCCGGTGACGCTTCATGCCAACTAGACGGGTTTTCTGGAGGCCAACCTTCTGCGGCGCAACCCTCTGCGGCGCAACCCTCGCAGCGCTGGTTCTGGCCTGCCTGCCGCTGGTGGCAACCGCGGATAAACTGGCGCTGAAGTCGCCCGCCAAACCCTTGTCGGCGATTGACTGGCTCAGCCAATCTTTGGTCACCCCTGCGGCGCTGCCTGCGCCCCCGGCGGAACCCCCGGTGACCCCGAAAGGCGCAGCACCCGACACGGTCACCGTCCAGACGCTCGGGGCCGATACAACCGACAGTCTGGGGGTTTTGCCGGCCTCGGTCACCGGTCTGCCGCAGGCGATGTGGGGGATCGCCAAAGTGTCCGATATCGCGGCCTTGTTGTCGCAAGACTTGGGCCAGGATTTGCCCGCCCTGCAAGGCTTGCTCATGACCCTGCTGCTGGCCGAGGCTGATCCACCCGCAGGCACGCCCCCCGGCGAAAGCCTGTTTCTCGCCCGGGTCGACAAGCTGATGGCGATCGGGGCGCTGGATCAGGCCCGCGCTTTGCTGGATACCGCCGGAGCCGCCCGGTCACCCGAGATCTTCCGCCGCTATTTCGATGTGGCTTTGCTGATTGGCGACGAGGACCGGGCCTGTGCCGCCCTGCAAGCCACGCCCGGTCTGGCCCCCGCGCTGCCGACCCGGATTTTCTGCCTCGCCCGCGCCGGGGATTTTGCCACCGCCCATCTGACGCTCGACACCGCCAAGGCGCTTGGCACGGTCAGCCCGGAGGAAGCCGCTCTGCTGACCCGGTTCATGGACCCGGAACTGGATGACGCCGGCATAACGCCGCTCCTGCCCAACCCGGTCACCCCCTTGGTGTTCCGGATTTATCAGGCGATTGGCGCGCCTTTGCCCGACACCACCCTGCCTATCGCTTTCACCTATGCCGATCTATCCGACCATGCCGGCTGGAAGGCACAACTCGACGCGGTGGAGCGTCTGAGCCGGGCCGGATCGGTCGCGCCGAACCTGCTCCTTGGGCTTTACACCCAGCAAAAACCCGCAGCCTCGGGGGGCGTGTGGGACCGGGTCGCAGCCTTTCAGGCGGTCGATGCCGCGATTGCTGCCCGCGATGCCAAGGCGGTCGACCGCAGCCTGCCACCGGTCTGGGCGATGATGAAGGCGGCCCAACTTGAGGTGCCGTTTGCCACGCTTTACGGCAAAGCGCTGTCAAAACTGAGCCTGACCGGCGATGCGGCCCGGGTCGCCGAGGCGGTGATGCTCTTGTCCCCCGACTATGAAAAGCTGACCCAGGGCCTGACCTCCGCCGACCCGAAGCTGGGGTTTTTGCTGGCGACGGCGCGCGACACATTCACCGGTGTCATCCCGCCCGATGATCTGACCCGCGCCATCATGACAGCCTTCACCGCCCCCGAAATTCCCGCCGATCTGCAAGCCATGGTCGATCAGGGCCGCTTGGGCGAAACCATCCTGCGCACGCTGGCCGTGCTGCGCCAAGGCGAGGCCGGCGATCTGCGTGCGGTAACCGAAGGGCTTTCGGTGCTGCACAAGCTGGGGCTGGAAGATGTCGCCCGCCGGACCGCCCTGCAAATGATCCTGCTGGACCGGCGCGGCTGATGCCATCCGACAGTCCACCCGCCGCCACAGCCCCGTCCAGCCCGCGCTGGATTTCCACGTTTCTGGAGGCGCATGCCGCCGAACAGGGTGCCGCCCGCAACACGCTTCTGGCCTATGGCCGCGACCTCATGGCCTTTGCCCACCACCTGACCCCGCACGCGCTGGCCGATGCCACCCGCGCCGATGTCGAAGACTATCTGGTGGCCTGCGAACGCGACGGCCTGTCGTCCAGCACCCGTGCGCGTAGGCTGTCCGCGATCAAGCAGCTGTACCGCTTTGCCCATGACGAAGGCTGGCGGGCTGATAACCCCGCCCTGCAACTCAACGGCCCCGGTGCCAGCCGCCACTTGCCCAAGACCCTGACCGAGGTCGAGGTCGCCCGCCTTTTGACCGCCGCCGCCACCACCGGCCGCGCCCCGCGTGACCGCCAGCGCAACCTCCTGCTGATGGAACTCCTGTACGCCACCGGCCTGCGGGTCTCCGAACTGGTCGAACTGCCGCTGTCGACCGTCCGGGGTGATCCGCGGATGATCCTGGTCAAGGGCAAGGGCGACCGCGAGCGGATGGCGCCGTTGACCGCACCCGCCCGCGTCGGGCTGACCGCCTGGCTCAAGCTACGCGATGCCGACGAGGACGCCGCCCGCAAATCCGGCAAGCCCGCCAACCGCTACCTGTTTCCCGGCAGCGGGGCTGCTGGCCACCTGACCCGTCAGCAATTCCACGGTCTGGTCAAAGACATGGCGGCCCGCGCCATGCTCGACCCGGCCCAGGTTTCGCCCCACGTTCTGCGCCATGCCTTTGCCACCCACCTTCTGGCCAACGGGGCTGACCTGCGGGTGATCCAGACCCTGCTCGGCCATGCCGATCTGTCGACCACCGAGATTTACACCCATGTTCTGGACGACCACCTGAAGGATCTGGTGCTGAACCACCACCCTTTGGCCAAAGCTGCCAAACCCCCGACCGAGACCTGAGGATCAGATGGACTGGATCGCTGCCAACGCAAACCTTGTGCTGACCGCCCTTGCGGTGACCGCGTTACTTTTGCTGTCGGCGTTCTTCTCCGGGTCCGAGACCGCCCTGACCGCTGCCTCGCGCGGTGTCTTGAAAGCGCAAGCCGACAAAGGCTCCAAAGGCGCCAAGACCGCGCTGGAGGTGACCGACGACAGCGAACGCATGATCGGCGCACTCCTGTTGGGCAATAACGTCGCCAATATCCTGTCGGCCTCGCTGACCACCGCGTTGCTCACCGACCTGTTTGGCGTCAACGGGGTCGCCCTGGCCACCGTCATCGTCACGGTTCTGGTGCTGGTCTTTGCCGAGGTGTTGCCCAAAACCGTGGCGATCATCTCACCGGTCCCGGTCGCGGTCCGGGTGGCCCCCGCGATCAAGGTGCTGATCTTGCTGTTCACCCCGGTGGTCTCGACCGTACGCGCCTTTGTGCGCCTGCTTTTGCGCATCTTCGGCCTGCGCGCCGACCCCAACAGCCGCATCCTGGCCTTGCGCGCCGAGATTGCCGGGGCGATCTCGCTTGGCCATTTCGAAGGTGCGGTGGAGAAGGAAGACCGCGACCGCCTGCTCGGTGCGCTCGACCTGTCGGACCGCACCGTCGATGAGATCATGCGCCACCGCCGCGAAACCGAAATGATCGACGCCGACCTGCCCCCGGAGGAGATCATCCGCCTGGTGCTGGCCTCCTCGCACTCAAGGCTGCCGGTCTATCGCGGCAGCGACGAGAATATTCTCGGCGTCATCCACGCCAAAGACCTGCTGCGTGAGGTTGAACGCCTCGACCGGCTGCATGAAGACCGTGACAAGGCACTGGCTGGCCTCGATATCGTCAAGGTCGCGATGAAGCCGTATTTCATCCCCGACACCACGACGCTGGATGAACAGATGCGCGAATTCCTCAAACGCCGCACCCATTTCGCGCTGGTGGTCGATGAATACGGCACCCTGCAGGGCCTGATCACGCTGGAGGATATCCTCGAAGAAATCGTCGGCGAGATCACCGATGAATTCGACGTGGTCGATCTGTCGCACGCGCTGAAAAAAGCCGAGGATGGCGGCTATCTGGTCGAAGGCGCGATGACGATCCGCGACCTGAACCGCGCCACCGACTGGCAACTGCCCGATGACGAGGCCAACACTTTGGCGGGTCTGGTGATCCACGAAGCCCAGATGATCCCCGCCCAGGGCCAGGCCTTCAGCTTCCACGGCTTTCGCTTCGAGGTGATGACCCGTAGGGAAAACCGCCTGACCCGGATCAAAGTGCGCAAACTTTAAGCATTCATCTGGGCAGAAATACTCACCTTCTGCGCATCTGGCAGGCGGCGCAATTGAGTATTTAGACCCAGATGAATGCCGATCACTTGCCGAACAGCCCGCCGAGGATCCCGCGCACCAATGCCTGACCGGTCCGGTTGCCCAACTGGCGGGCAAAGCTCTTGGCAAACGCCTCGCCCAGAGAATCAGACTGGCGCCCGGCGGTCCGTTGGGGCGGCGCGGCTGGCTGACCCATGCTGGCCCCGATGATGCCGCCAATTGCCCCGCCTCGCGCCGCACCGCCAATCTGGCGCGCGTGGTTATAGCTGGTGGGCGGCCCCCCCGGCTGCGTTGCCGCCGCATTCGCCGCCGTATTAGCGCGCGCCTGCAACCGCTCATAAGCCGAATCGCGGTCGACCGTCTGGGCGTATTTGGCCGCCATCGGCGAGGCCGCCATGATCGCAGCCCGTGCGCCCGGATCAATCGGCCCGACCTGCGAGGTGGGTGGGCGCACCAAGGTCCGCTCGACCATCCCCGGCACGCCTTTGTCCTCCAGAAACGAGGTCACAGCCTCGCCGGTGCCCACATCGCGGATCGCGGTCGCGGTATCAAAGCACGGATTGGGCCGGTAGGTTTGCGCGGCCTGGCTCAGGTCTTTCTGGTCTTTCGGCGTGAACGCCCGCAGGCCATGCTGGACCCGGTTGCCCAGCTGGCCCAGGATAACTCCCGGAATATCCGCCGGATTCTGGCTGATGAAATAGACCCCAACGCCTTTCGACCGGATCAGCCGGGCGACCTGTTCCACCTTGGCAATCAATGCCTTGGGTGCATCGGTGAACAGCAAATGCGCCTCGTCAAAGAAGAACACCAGCTTGGGTTTGTCCGGGTCGCCGACCTCCGGCAAGGTCTGGAACAGTTCTGACAGCAGCCACAACAGGAAGGTCGCGTAGAGCTGCGGCATCAGCATCAGCTTTTCCGCCGCGAGCACATTGATCATGCCGAAGCCAGCGGCATCCAGGCGCATCAGATCGGCCAGATCCAGCGCCGGTTCGCCAAACAGCGCCACCGCGCCCTGATTTTCCAACACCAGCAACTGGCGCTGGATGGCGGCAATCGAGGTGCCCGACACCAGACCATAGGTCTTGGAAATCTGATCGGCATGTTCAGAGACAAACACCAGCAAAGCCCGCAAATCCTTGAGGTCGAGCACCGGCAGTTGCTCGGCATCGGCCAGCCGGAATACGACGTTCAACACCCCTTCCTGGGTCTCGTTCAGGTCCAGCATGCGCGCCAACAGAAGCGGCCCCATCTCGGCCACGGTGGCGCGGATCGGATGGCCCATCTGGCCCCAGATATCCCAGAAGGTGACCGGATAGGTCCGGTAGGCCAGATCGTATCGGATCGCAGCCGCCCGCTTGGCAAACGCATCGGCGAGTTTCGCTGAGGCAGAACCCGCCGCCGCCACGCCCGACAGATCGCCCTTCACATCGGCCATGAAGACCGGAACACCGGCCGCCGAAAATCCCTCAGCCAGCACCTGCAGCGTCACGGTCTTGCCGGTGCCGGTCGCCCCGGCAATCAGCCCATGCCGGTTGCCGTATTTCAACAGCAGGCTTTGCGGGCTGCCATAGCCGTCACCGCCGCCGCCCACAAAAATGCTGTCCGCCATCCTGCGCTCCTTTGCCCTGCCCAAAACTCGGCCCAAAACTTTGCCCAAACCCGGGGCCAAACCCCGGGCCAACCACCTGTTCGGGCCTTGGACTGAACCATACAGTCTTAGCCTCGCTCTGCCAGAGTGATCTGGCCGGGGTCAGGTTGGTTGCCATGCCGATATCTTGCCTCCCTGCCCAACGGGCCGCACCTTAGCGTGGGTCTTTTTTGAACCACCGGTCTAAAGCTATCCTCATGCGCCGGTTTTTCTGCCATAAATTTGAACGCGTGGCCGCCAGTTCCCTGTTGACCTGTTTGTGAAACCAAACTAGCGTCCGCTCATCACGTCGGCCAGTCCGACAGGGAGCAAAAAAAGATCATTAAAAAGGGCCGTGCCTCGGCCCTTTTTTGTTTGTCGGCAAGGGCTTGCAGCCGGTTCTTCACCCTGCCATGCGCAAGCTTTAGCCGGTCCCTCCGCTTTGGTGATTTGACGGATGACGCGGGCGCGGCCACCGTGCTAAAGCAGGCCAAATTCCCGTGGTCCGCCCCAATGGCCAGACCCTGATCCATCTGCAAGGACGATAGACATGACCGCCAGCCTCGCCCGCCTCG
Source organism: bacterium (assembly GCA_043746955.1). Classification (GTDB taxonomy): domain Bacteria; phylum Pseudomonadota; class Alphaproteobacteria; order Rhodobacterales; family Rhodobacteraceae; genus Stagnihabitans. Next base: position 8,627 of record JAYTQA010000178.1, read on the forward strand.
CCCTTGGTCTTGCGATCGGCCTTGTGGGGGTGTTACCCGCAACCGCCCAGACCAAGACCGACACCACCAAGACCGACACCGCCGCGCCCGCTGATCCCACGACGACAACCCCTGCGGCTGATCCTGCCGCCCCGGCTGACGGCGTGTCGATGGGCGTGCCCGACGGTCTGCCCGATCAGGCCCATGCCGAACTTGGCAAGGTCTACATCGCCGCCAGTTTCGATGCCTGGGAACAGCGCTGCGTGAAAACCGCCGATGGCTCCGACCCCTGCCAGCTGTACCAACTGCTGAAAGACTCGACCGGCAACCCGATTGCCGAGATCAGCTTTTTCACCTTGCCCGATGGCGGTCAGGCCGCTGCCGGTGCCACGATCATGCTGCCGCTGGAAACGCTTTTGACCGCCAACCTGCGGATTGCCGTCGATCAGGCGGTCGCCAAATTGTATCCTTTCTCCTATTGCACGGTCAGCGGTTGCTTGGCCAAAGTCGGCTTCACCGGGGATGAGCTGACCGCGATGCAAAAGGGCACCAACGCCAGCCTGACCATCGTGCCGGCCGCCGCACCGGATAAAACCGTGGTGGTGGCGGTTGCCCTCAAAGGGTTCACCGCAGGCTATAAGGCGATCAAGGATGCCCAGGCCAAGGTCAAGAAATAATCAGGCCCGCCGCAGCACCAGCACCGCGTTCAGCCCGCCAAAAGCGAAGGAATTCGACAGAACCGCTGCCACCGGGACGGTTTTGGCTGCGGTGACCAGGTTGATCGGGCAATCGGGGTCCAAAGTCTGAACCCCGCCGGTGGGTGCGATCTGGCCGGTTTGCAGTGCCATCAGGCTGGCGAGCAACTCCACCGCACCCGCGCCGCCGATCAGATGGCCGTGCAGGGACTTGGTGGAAGAAACCAGCACATCCCTTTGAAAAACCTGATCAATCGCCTGCGCCTCGCAACGGTCGTTCAGCAAAGTCCCGGTGCCATGGGCGTTGATATAACCGACCTCACCGGGCGCCATTCCGGCATCATCCAGCGCTGCCCGCATCGCGCGCACCGCACCCGCGACGGTCGGCTGCACCATATCGCCCGCGTCAGAGGTCATCGAAGCCCCGGCAATCTCGGCCAAAATTGGCGCACCCCGGGCCCGCGCATGATCCAGGTCTTCCAGCACGAACACCGCCGCCCCCTCGCCGATCACCATGCCGTCGCGGGTTTTGCAGAACGGATGGCAGCCGGTTTCGGACAGAACCCGCAACCCCTCCCAGGCTTTGATGCCGCCAAAGCACAGCATCGCATCACTGCCGCCAGCTAACATAATGGATGAAGAACCACTTCTAACCATCTGAAAGGCTTGTGCAATCGCGTGATTGGAAGAGGAGCAGGCCGAAGCCACCGTATAGCTTGGCCCGCTCAGCCCCAAATCCTTTGCCACCAGCGAGGCCGCAGCACTCGCCATCAGGCGCGGCACCGTGAACGGATGCACGCGGATCTTGCCCAAGCCATAAACCGCGCGGTAGCTGTCATCGACGGTCTGCAACCCGCCGCCTGCCGAACCGAGGATCACCCCGGCAGCCGGTACCGCGCCCAACCCCGCTTGCCACATGGCTTGGCGGGCCGAGGCTACGGCATATTGCGCAAACCGGTCCATCCACGCCAAATCGTCGCGCGAAAAATCACCCGTCCAACCAATGACTTGCGCGCCGATCTTCACCTGAAGTCTTAAGATGTCGGGCAAGTCGAGCGGCCCGATCGCTCCCTTGCCCGCAGCCATCGCGGCATAGGTCGAGGCGACATCATGGCCCAAAGGATTGATCGTCCCGGCCCCGGTGATCACCACACGGGCCATCAGCCGCCCAAAGCGGACGCTGAAGCTCGCACCTGTGCCGCCGCCAAAGCCTCGACCGCCAAAGCCTCGACCGCCATGACCACCGCGCCAATGGTCGAAGTGTCAAAGCTTTTCGCCTCAGGGTCTTGCGCGTTGAACGGGATTTCGATGTCAAACGCCTCCTCCAGCGCGAAAATCGCCTCGACCAGCGCCAGACTGTCGAGCCCCAGATCCTCCGGCCGGGCGTCCAGCGCCAGATCGGCGGGCGGCACCATGGCCTGATCCGCCAGAATCTGCAAAATCCGGTCGCGGATCATGCCGGATCCTCAGAACCCACCGCAGATTCCGCCGCAGCACCCACCGCAGCACCCACCGCAGTACCCACAGCAGAATCGCGCGCGGCCATGGCCGCAACCCGCGCCTCCAACGCCGCCACGCGGAGTGCCAGGCGTGGCAAGCGGCGGCTGGCCTTTTGAATCTCGATATGCTGATCCATTTTGAGCGCCGGATAGCCCAGCAAAACCCGCCCGGCCGGCGCGTTGGTCAGGATCACCGTGCCGCCCCCGGCAATCACATCGTCGCCGACAAAGATGTTGTCGACCACGCCGACCTGACCGCCCAGCACGACGCGGTTGCCGATTTTGGTGCTGCCCGCGATGCCGACCATGCCGCAGAGCAGGCAATCCTCGCCGACCTCGACATTGTGGCCGATGTGAACCAGATTATCCAGCTTGGTCCGCGAGCCGATCTTGGTGTTGCGGATCGTGCCGCGGTCGATGCAGGAATTGGCCCCGACTTCGATGTCGTGGCCCAGCTCCACCGCGCCCAGACTGTGAATGCGGTTCCAGTGCTGTTCGCGAATTTCACCGCGCATTCCAAGGGTTGCACGGATTTCCTCAACCC
>JAYTQA010000179.1:0-11343 GCA_043746955.1 bacterium
CCAACCCAACCAATCCTGCCGCAAAGCCAGAGGTGATCTGCACTCTTCCGCGCTGAAACCAACCATCGGAGAGCGCTGATTGCGGCGCTATTCGGTAAAGCCCGGGCGAATCAATCGCCACAATTGGCGCACTGATGGCGAATCCCGGCAGGTCCAGATTGAACCCGCAGCGTAGGTCGCCCAAAACGGCTGAACAGGTCTTTTGGTAAGCCAATCCTTGCGTTTGGTTGAGCGTTTCGGAAAGCCCGCGCAACTCGGCCCGGAAGCCACCGGCTGACCGGGTCACCTCGCCAAAAAAGCCACTGAACTGGATCAAACGCTGGCTGACATCCTGCCAGTTGACCATCCAGTTTCGCACGGACGCCCCGTCAAACCGCCCTGCGAGGAGATCGGTTTCGCTGACCGATGCGTCACTCAACGCGCCAAGGGCTTCGGTGTTATCGACGGCCAGCCCGTTGCTATGCTGCAAGGCGCGCGCTGTCATGCCGCTGGCTGCCTTGAACGTTATGCCATCAAAACTCACGTCGCGGTCATGGTCGGTAAAGCCAAGGACCACCCCGTCCTTGCGCGTTACGGTCCAGCATTGGCAGGTCGTGGTGGTGCCGGTGGCCAGATGTGCCAGCAGCGCGTCGCGTGCGGAGCTCACAACCGCACCTCAATCACCGGGACCGTCGGGATTTGCCCCGCCTGATAGGTCGCAACCGATGTGCTGATGCGGTCGGTATCAAAGCGGACCGGCACATCGAACTCGCACCCCGCGGTGACGGGCAAACCAACGGCTGGCGGCAAGTTGAAGGTGATCTGCCCAGTGGCCGCGTTGACCGCAAAATCAGTGATCTCAATCCGCAAGACGCCGTTGACCGCTACTTTTCCGGTCCCGGCAACCGGCTTGACTAAGGTGCGCAGGTAAGTCTGGCTGCCAGAAACATAGCTTTTTTGCAGCTGAAACACTGTCTTGACGCCATCACCCACCCCGATCGCCTGATCCAGCGCAGTGGGCGCCCGCGACGGCAGAGACGTCTTATAGTCGCTCCAGTCCTTCCAGCGAAACGCGTAAAGCTGACCCTGCCGCGCCTCGAAAAATGCGATCAGCTTGGCCAGATCGTCCAGCGAGCGCATGCCGGAACCCGCGTCATAGTGCCGCCGCGAATCCTGCCAGGGCGAATTGCGCTCTTCAAACCCGTTGACCAGCGTCACAATCTCGGTGCGCCGTTCTGGCCCGCCGCTGGACCCGAAGCTGAGGTTGGTTGGATATCTGACGTCGTGAAAGGTCATGGCTGGTCCTCACCGGTTCCGCTGGCCACGGGACAAAGCCCGCATCGCCTGCGCCGCAATCTGGCTTTGGCTGCGTTGAAAGCTTGCGGCATCGGGGGTGGAGATGTTCATCACCACGGTCACCGCCCCGCCACCCCCCGAGGATTTGACCCCCAGCTTGCCATCCGCGCCGCGCGTCAACGGCATGATCGCCTCCGGCCCCGCCTCGCCCATCAGCCCGGTGCCGCCCCGCATCGGAAACTGGGTAGGGGAGGAGACCACCCCGCCTTGCGCAAACGGCATCACCCGCCCTTGGGTGAACGCACCGCCATTGGAGAACGGCATCCCCTTGCCCAAAATCGAGTTCAATCCGCCTGCCAAAAACCCGCCGAAGGCATCGGAAACCGGCTTCATTGCGGTGTTGAACACCGTGTCAGCCATCGTCTTGGCCAACCCCCGCATCGCATCACTCAGCTTCGATCCGTCAAAGACTACGCTACTGAACGCCCGGCTCAACCCGCCGCTAAAGCCGCTGGCAAGCGAGTTCACCTCGCGTCCGGTGAAGGCGAGGCTGTCCTGCATCTTGCTCAGTTCAGATTCAAAGGTCGAAACCATACCGACCGTGCCGCCGAGCGTGGCTTCAAGGGCTGCAATCTGGTCCGTCAGATCCGCGATATCCGTCATCGGCTCGTGCCTTTCTGCCATCGGGGAAAGCGGCGGCCAGTTCTTCCAGCCGCGCCCGCGTCAAAGCCGGGGCGGTGTTTTCCGCCCCCAGCATGATTTTCAACTCGATGGGTGTCAGCCGCCAGAAGGTGTCCGGCGTCAGCCGCAACTCGAACAACCCGGCCCGCAGCAGACCGGCCCAGTCGATGGTGATCATGCTTCGCCGGGCAAGGCGAAAGCGCGCGCCAGCAGCATCGCAGCCACCTGAGCGGCCATCATCGCCCCGCCGCCAATCTCCACTCGCAGCAAATCCGCCGCTGTGCCTTGCCACCCGCCGCCGCGCAACCCTGCCACGACCAAAGCCAGCACATCCCGCGTGGAAAACCGCTGCGCCTCAAACCGGCTGATCAGATCGACGAGGCTTCCGGTTTCCAGCGCCGCCTCCAGTTCCGCCAAAGCGCCCAAAGTCAGCTTGGCTGCATGTGGCACGCCGTCCAGCAGCAGGGTCACTTCGCCTGCATAAGGATTGCCCATCAAATCGCCGTGAAGGTCAGTGCGCCGGCAGAGGCAATCGCCATGTCATAGGTCGCCTCGCCATTGTGGGTGCCGGAATAGTCAATCGAGGTGATCTGGAACGCGCCCTGCACAATGCCGAAACTGGGGATCACCACCTGAAACTGCGGCATCTCGGCGTCAAAGAAAATCTGCCGCGCCCGCGCATCGGTGTTGGCATCGCGGAACACGCCCGAGCCGGAGATTGCCGCCGACTTCACCCCCGCCCCCGCCAGCAACTCCCGCCAACCGCCGGCGCTTTCCAAGGTGGTCACATCCACCGTTTCGGCATTGAACGCCAGCCGGGTGGCGCGCAAACCCGCCACAGTTACAAAGTTACTGGTGCCGGTCAGGTCAACCTTGATCAGCAGGTCCTTGCCGTTTTGCACAGCCATAGCGTCTCTCCATCTCGAAAGGTTTGGCGTTGGTCCGCGAATGCGGCGGGTTAGAAGTCGATTCTGGCGCGGAAGGTCAGGTCGATCCGGCGGCTGTCCCCGACATTCAGCCGCTTGGCCGAGGCCCGCACAAACGTCAGCCCGACCAGAGTGCCCGAGATCAGCGTAAGTGCAGCGCCGACCAGCGCCTCGGACACATGGCCCGCCGCGGTCTTGGCCGCCATGAACCCGGTGGCGTCGCTGATGACCGACACCTGGAACAGATGCTCGGCCCCTGCCCCCGATTTGTCGCTTTGGTCATTGGCGGTTTCCGGGCCCAACAGGACAAACGTCCCAATGCCCGTCCCCGGCGTCAAAGCGTCCACGACCGCCACCCCCGCCAAACTCGGCCACCCCGACAGACGCTGATACACCGCACTTTGCAGGGCCGCTGCAGCTGCATAGCTCATTGCGGTTTCTCCTCTCGGGCAAAGCAGGTCAAGTACAACCCGCTGGCATCCTGTTCCGTCACGGCAAGGATCACGAAAACCCGTGTGCCATCGGTCAAGCGCTGGTCGGGCCTCGGCCGCGCGGACGATCCAACCGTCGCACCCCGCACCGTGATCCGGTAAGGCACCTTGGCGAGGCTCACCTCAACCCCAGCCCGGTCACTGCCAGACCCTGGCACCACCTCGGCCCACAAGACACCCGCCTGCACCCAGGTCAGAGTAAAACCGCCCGCACCATCTGCGAGCTGCGTCGGCGTCTCCAGTACCAGACGGCGGTTCAGTTGCACCACACTCATGCAGCCCCCCCGCCCAAAACCCGCACCGTGCGCCAGCGCTCGATCAACGTCAGCACCGGATAAGGCAGTCCAGCCGGAGCAGCGCTGAAATCATTGCGCTGTTCGTAGTATTGCCCCGCTAGCAAGAACACCGCCTGCTGCAAATCCGGCGGCACCGCCGTCCAGACCGACCCAAAACCGGCATCAAACAGAATTTCAATCCGCCCGTCGGTCGGCACCATCGGCAGCAAATACCCCACCGCCGCCAGCTTCGGGCGATGGGTGTCCACCACCAGCCGGTAAAGCGTGGGGTCCAGAACCGTCGCAACCCCGGTCACGTCGTAAAACGTCACCGCCACAATCGCCGACACTGGTGCCACGGGTAAAGACTGTTCGGACCCGTCGCGCCAATCCTCCAGCACCAGCTTGAACCGCCGCTGCATCAGGGCCTTGCCGGTCCGCCCCTCAATCGCCGACATCGCGGCCCTGAGGTAGCTTTCGATCAGTGCATCCTGCATGTTGCCATCGGAAAACCCGGTGCCCAGCCGCAGGTGATCCTTCAGCGCCTGCACCGGCAGCGCGGCGCTCAGAACGCTGGTAACTTCGGTCAACATCATATTTCTCTCCATCCTTCCGCTGCAAGCCATCCGCTGCACGAACCTGTCAGACCAAAGTGGGAACCGGTTTTGGCGCCCGACACGTTCAGATCGTGCGGCGCGCGTTCAGTCCGCCAACCAAACGCGCGCCGCAAAGCCCCGGCCCTCCGCCCGAAGGGCCGGGTAACCGCTGTTAGGACACGGCGACTTTCAACAGCTTGATGGCCGCATAATCCGTGATGTCGCCGCCGACCCGTTTGGAGGCGTAGAACAGCACGTTGGGCTTGGCCGAGAACGGGTCACGCAGCAGACGCATGTCCGGGCGCTCGGCAATCGTGTAGCCCGACTTGAAATCGCCAAACGCCATCGGATAGGTGTTGGCCGCGATATCGGGCATGTCCTCGCTGATCAGCACCGGATAGCCCATCAGGCGCGACGGCTCGCCCACCGCCAAACCGTCCGACCACAGGAAGCGGCCATCGGCGTCCTTCATCTTGCGCACCGCGCCTGCGGTTTTGGAGTTCATCAGGAAGGTGCCATTGGCGCGGTAATCCGCGATCAGCGAGTATACCAAAGTGATGATGCAATCGGCCGAGTTGGTTGCGGCAAAGTCGGCAGCAGCGCCGGTCGGGATGTAGCCCAACTGGCCCCAGACCCACGACGCATTGGCAACCTTGACGGGCAAAAGAATGCCCTTCGGCTTGTCGATGCCGTCGCCGTTGATGAACGCCGCCGACTCTGCCCGGATGAACCGGGTGGAGATCTTGCCGGCAAGCCAGGTTTCCACGTCAAACGCGCTGTCATCCAGCAACCGCTGGCTGGCTTTCGGCATCGCCGACAACTCGTTCAGCTTGATCGAGATGCGGTTGATCGTGGGCGTCGAGGTTTCCGACACTGCCGCAATCTCGGTCTGCCAGCCGGAGCCTACCTCGGTGCTGTCGATGATCACATCATAGGACGTGGCATCGATTTGCACCACGTTGGCCACCGACCGCAGCGAGGTCGAAGACACCAACATCGACTGGATCGAGGCCGCGGTCTGCGGGTCCAGAAGGTATCCGCCATCGGCAGAAACCGCGCCCGACATCGCCTTGCCTTCCAGCACCAGGCCACGCAGACCGTCATCATCGCCAGTGCGCAGATAGGCACCGAAGGCTTTCTTGTGGGGCACGTCCAACTCGGCATGGGCCGAAAGATTGGGGCGGGCATAGGTCGTGGTCTTGCGGTCCAACATGGTCAGTCGCTCTTCCTGTTGTTGAAAGGAGGTCTTCACTTCGTCCTGAAAGCCCTTGAAGGCATTCAGGAATCCGGTCATCGCGGATTTCACTTCCGCACCCGGATGCGAGGGCGGGGGCAAATCTTCCCCGGCCCGAGCCTTGGTCTCGGTCATCTTGTCTTCCTCAGGTTGGTTGTGAAAGGCCGCGCTTCTCCAAGCATTTCGGGCGAAACGCAGCACCGGTTTGGCCGCCCGAAATGCCTGCAGATTTCAGCGTTCGGCCAGGGAAAGGCGCGCGTCCTCGAAGATCGCCGCCAGATCGGCCCATATCTCGGCGTCAAGGCTGTCGGCCTTGGCGGTCACACGGGCTTCGGGAAGCATCGGAAAGGTCACCAATGACACCTCCCAAAGCTCCAGTTCTGACAAAAGGCGCTGCCCCTTGCCGTCACGTTCCGCCTTCACGGTCCGGTAGCCGATCGACAAGCCGTCAATCGCCCCCGCCGCCAGCAGTGCCGCGGCTTCACGGCCCTTTTCCACTTCGGTCAGAATGCGGCCCTTGACGTAGAGGCCGGTCGCATCTTCGCGCACCTCGTCCCAGACGCCGATCGGTTGGGTCGGGTCATGCTGCCAAAGCATCTTGACCCCGCGTCCCGCCGCCGCCATCGCCCTGAGGCTGGTGGCATAAGCGCCCTTCTGCACCACATCGCCGCCCTGATCCTTGCGGCCAAACAGGCTCGCATAACCTGCGATCACCGCGCCGTCGGTGACCTGCAACGCGGGCCCGTCCGGTTGGTGAAATTTGCGCTCCGGCGCGCCGGGTATCATCCACATGGTCTGCCTCATTTGGTTGCCGCCGCTATGATCGCCTGCGCCATCTGGCTGAGCAGAAAGGCCGCGACCCCGTAAACCCCGATCCAGATGCGCTTTTCCAAACGCTCCAGAACGTCGTCAATCTGTGAAAGCCTGAAGTCGAGCGCCGCCCAACGCTCTTCAGCCACCCGTTCGTTGGCCTCCAGCCGCGCTGAAGTGGCATCGAAACTGTCGTATAGAAACCGCGACCCCTCGGGCGTGCGCCGTGTCGTCATGCACCGGTGCCCCCTCCCAAAGGTGGCAGCCCGAGCAGCACGCGCTTCTCATCGGCCGACAGGAAACCCGCCGCCCCGACCCGTGCCCAAAGCTGATCGCGCTCGGACGCCAAAGCCGGCACCTGCTCCAGATCCGGCCGAAGCTCGATCTGCTCGCCGGTAAAGGTCGACAACCAATGGCTCAGCGCCGCCGTCACCCGGGTGGCCAAGGGCAGCACGGTCAGCCGGAAAAACGCCCGGTTGGCCTCCTGATAATTGGCGTAAGTCGCATCGCCCGGAATCCCGATCAGCATCGGCGGCACCCCAAACGCGATGGCAATCTCGCGCGCCGCCGCCTCCTTGGTCTTCTGGAACTCCATGTCCGACGGCGAGAACCCCATCGGCTTCCAGTCCAGGCCGCCTTCCAGCAGCATCGGGCGCCCGGCATTGCGCGCGCCCTGATGATGCGCCTCAATCTCGCTGACCAGCCGTTCATACTGCTCCGCCGACAGCGTGCCCTGCCCGTCCGAGCCCTTGAACACCATCGCCCCCGAAGGCCGCGCTGCATTGTCCAACAGCGCCTTCGACCAGCTGGCGGCCGAGCCATGGACATCGACCGCGACCGCCGCCGCCTGCATCGGCGACAGCCCGTAATGGTCATCCTGCGGATTGAAGTTCTTGATGTGGCAGATCGGCGAAGTATCCGGCCCGACACCAAACCGGTGGGTCCGCCCGCCCACGACATAGTCGTAAGCCACCGGCCAGCCATCCGCCCCCGGCACCACGTTCATCCGGTCCGACCGCAGCACATGCAACTCGCCGGGCAAAGCGCCGACGCCCGGCACCGCCTCGACATAGGCATTACCGGTCAGCAGCAAAAAGCCGTAGATCGCCTCAAACAACTCCGCCCGGCCTTGTGCGCCATTCGGCTGCCGGATCAGATCCAACAGCGGATGCAGATCATAACGCCGGTTGGCATCCTGCAACACCAAAGGCAAAGCCGCCGCCGCCTCCGCAATTACCTTGACCGCGCGAAACCCGACCGGATTGCCGAGAAAACCGGTCTTGATCAAACTGACGGCATCGCGCGGGCTCCAAGCCACCCGCCCGGATGACCCCCAGGCCACCACCCGCCCGACGGCTGAGGCCTTTTTCTCCGCCACCATCTCAGGCACGACCTCTGGCGCGCGCCGCAGGAAATCAAAGACCATCCGAGCCTCTCCTTTATCCGTTCGGGCAAACCCCTGCCCCCCGCATAGGCCAAGGCCCGCGGCATTCCGTCTCGCCCCACCCGAAAGCAGAACGCGCTACTCCTGATCTTTCCCCTTCATCCGGGCCGAAATACTCTGGGGGGTGCGGGGGGCTAGCCCCCCGCTTTTGGTTACCAGCGCCAACACCGCACTGCCGCTACAGCGTCCGAACCTGCGGCTGCCGGGCCAGCTTGCCCTGCTCCAAAATCAACTCCGTCAGCGCCCAGACCAAAGCGTCCACCCGGTCGGGCGAGCCTTTGCCCTGATAGCCGAGCCGGGTCATCTGGCACATCTGGTCCTCAAGTTTGCCCAGGCCCCGGACATGGCTCACCCGACCCTGCTCGTATAATGCCGCCACCGGCTCGGCCCGCACCAGCTTGCCCTTGGTCGCCACCACCCGGCGGAACGGCACCAAAGGGTCAATTTGGCGCACCACACTTTCGACCATATCGCCGCCCTGGTTGACCTCGACCACCATCTTGTCCGCGTTATGCCGGTCCATCGCGGCCACTGCCGCGCGGGCCCATTGGTCGGGCGACGCCCCCCTGACCGAGGCATCCTCCAGCACCACCGCGCGCCAGGACTGCGGCGGCCCTTCGGTAAACGCGCCCACCACCACAATCCCGCATTCATCCGACCCCTTGTTGCCGGTCACCGGCGGGTCGACCGCCACCACGATCCGGCTGAGCGTCGGCATTTTATCCAACTCGACCCGGTGTTCGTCGAGTGCCAACCTTGACCACAACGCGCCGTCCAGATCCTCCAAGAGCATCCCTTCCAGTTCCTGCAAGCCAATCGACTGGCCGGCATAGCGCGCCGTCACCTCTTCCAGGAACGACTTCGCCAGATAGGCCTTGTTGGCCGCCGTCGGCGCATGGGTTTTCACCGTCGAGGGGTTCTTCATGATCGCCTTCAGCACCGCGACATTCTGCGGAGTGGTTGTGACCACCTGCTGCGGGTTCTCGCCCAGCCTGAGCGCGAATTGCAGCATGTCCCAGCTGTCCTGCCCCTTCTTCCACTTGGCCAGCTCATCGACCCAGGCCGCGTCAAACTGCGGCCCTCTTAACGAATCCGGATCATGCGCCGAAAACACCTGCGCCACCGCACCGTTCGGCCAGGTCAGCATCCGCCGCGTCCCGTTCCACTCCGGTTTGCGGTCCGGTGGCGAGCAGGAAATGATCCCGCTGTCGCCAAAAATCATCACCTCGCGCACCTGATCGACCGTCTCGCCGACCAGCGCCACCCGGCGGGCTTTGCCCGGATCAGTCGGCAGCGCGCCTTCAACCTGCGATCTGACCCACTCCGACCCGGCGCGGGTTTTGCCAGCCCCACGCCCGCCCATGATGACCCAGGTTTTCCACGCCCCGTCCGGCGGCAACTGATGCGGCAAAGCCCAGAATTCAAACATCCAGGGCAGCGCCATCAGGGCATTGTCGCTCAAGCCGCCCAGAAACTCGTCAACCTGGTTCTGCGTCGCGGAGGCAAGCCAGCCTGCGCCCGATCTCATCCCGCGCGGCGTGAAAATCGAGCGTTCGGGTTCCGACAGTCCCGGCAACCTGTTTGCGGAGTTTATCAAAACGGCCTCTTTCTTCCTGAACCAGTTCGAACGCGTCGCGCACGTTCCGGACCAAACCCGGTGTGGCTTTGGCCTCCTCCAGTTTGCCCGATTTGATCTTGTGCAGAACGCGGGCCAAAGATTCGGCCGCTTCCCGGAACAGATGCTCGGTCACTTCCGCCAGATCGACGGGTGTTTCATCTCCTGCGGAGAAATGTATGCTCATGCCGCTTCAACCCTACCCCTCCGGCGTCCGGACAATGGAAAAGCGGCGCCGGGTTGCCCCGTGCCGCTTGCCCACCTCTGTCATCATGCCAAATCTCTACAGGACAGAGTTCGCAAAGTCAAACACAAAATCAAGCCGGAACAAAGGCTTACCGAACGTGGCGTTAACCCCTCGTTAACCCGGGGCTAGTTCCCGGATGGCGCGGTCACCGTGTTATCCACAGCACCACTGTCCGGCCCGGACCCGGTGCCCGTGCCAACGCCTGTGCCAATGCCAGACCCGGTGCCTCCGGCATCACCAGCCCCGGTCGCCTGCAGGGCCCGCCACTTCGCCACGTTCTTGTTATGCTCGGCCAAGGTTGCGGCAAAGGCGTGGCCGCCCGACCCATCCGCCACGAAAAACAGCAGGTCGGTGTTGTCTGGCTTCAATGCGGCCTCCATCGCTGCCCGCCCGGGGTTGCAGATCGGCGTCGCAGGCAATCCAGGAACGACATAAGTATTCCAAGGGGTTGCGCGGCGAATCTCACTCTGCCGCAACCCCCGCCCCAACAAGCCTTGCCCTTTGGTCACGCCATAAATCACCGTGGGGTCGGTCTGCAACTTTATGCCCCGCGCCAGGCGGTTCAAAAATACCGAGGCGACCTTGGCCCGCTCCTCCGCCACGCCGGTCTCTTTTTCCACAATCGAGGCCATGATCATCGCATCCTGCGGCGTCTTGTACGGCAAGCCATCCGCCCGCCCAGCCCACAACTCCGCCAGAATGCCGGTTTGCTTGGCGGTCATCTCGGCCAGCAAGGCCGCCCGGTCGCTGGCCTTTTCCACCTCGTACGACTGCGGGGCGAGCGTGCCCTCCAACGGCACCGCCTTGACATCGCCGGTCAGAAAGTCGGCGGCCTTCAGCGACTGCACGACCTGCCACGAGGTGACACCTTCCGCCAAGGTCACCCGCCAGCGCAAATCTGCGTTGGCTTCCGCCGTGACATAGGCCGCAGGTGCCGCCCCAGCACTCGGATCGAACTTGGCCACCTCGACATAACCGCCGGTCGCCGCGTCATAAGACCGCAGGACCACCTCCGCCCCGGTCACGCCAATCCGCAAATTCACATCCTGCCCGCAGGTCGATTGGCCGGAAGTGGTCAGCGCCACCGCCACTGCCTGCATCGACGCCCCCGGCTCCAACAAATACGAGCCGAACTTCAACAGCTTGGTTTTCCCGGAATATTCGGCACCGATCCGGAATATCCTTGCATCGCTGACCGCGCCTTGCTGCTGCAAAGCCGCACTGACCGCACTCATCGAGGCACCCTTGCCGACCTTGAAGCAGATCGTCTGCACCAATGGCCCCGGCTTGACGTATTTCTGCTGGCCCCAGGCGATCAGCCCCGCCATCAGCACAAAGCCCACGATGAACAACGTCAGCGCGTTCGAGGCGAGTGCGCGCCACATCAGCCTGCTACCCGCCCAAGGATCAAACTGGCATTGGTCCCGCCAAAGCCAAACGAGTTCGACAAAGCCACGTCAATCTTGCGCCTGACCGCTGTGTTTGCCGCCAAATTCAACTTTGGTTTCACCGCCGGATTGTCGAGGTTGATGGTCGGCGGGGCCACCCCATCCCTGATCGCCAGCACGCAGAAAATCGCCTCCACCGCCCCCGCAGCCCCCAGCAAATGCCCGATCGACGACTTGGTCGAACTCATCACCGCAGCCCCGGCCGCATCGCCCAACAACCGCTCGACCGCCGCCAGTTCAATCGTGTCGGCCATGGTCGAGGTGCCATGCGCGTTGATATAATCCAACTGGCGCGGCACCA
>JAYTQA010000180.1:0-11267 GCA_043746955.1 bacterium
GGTTTGGGCCGGTATGACCAGCAAATGGTTCTCTGCTATCGGCGCATGGATGAACTGGCCATGATCCGCGCCCAAAACTTCGAATGCCAGAAACAGGAACACGCCCAGGACCGCCATCAGACGAATCATCGCAGCCTCCCCCCCCGTTCACCCAATTGTGATTTTACCATAGCTGCAGTGATACCCTGAATAACTCAGATCAATGTCGCGCACCCAATGCCGCGATTGCCACTGGACCGACGCATCCGGTCGCAATAAGAACCTTCATGCCCGACACCTCCGACGATACGCCCGACGATCTGCCGCAGGAAACTGGGGCCACGGCCGCCCCGCCGACCCTGCGCACCGAGCCGTTGGCCCGTGCGATTGGCGAGCGCTATCTGACCTATGCCCTGTCGACCATCATGCACCGCGCCCTGCCCGATGCCCGCGACGGGTTGAAACCGGTTCACCGCCGCATCCTTTACGCGATGAGCCGTCTGCGGCTGGCCTCGACCGGCGGGTTTCTCAAATCGGCCAAGATCGCCGGCGACACGATGGGCGATTTTCACCCGCACGGCGACGCCTCGATCTATGACGCGATGGCGCGGCTGGCCCAGGATTTCAACGTCCGCTACCCGCTGGTCGATGGCCAGGGCAACTTCGGCAACATCGACGGCGATAACCCCGCCGCCCCGCGCTACACCGAAGCCCGGATGACCGCTGTATCCGAGGCACTGCTGGCAGGCCTCGACGAAGACGCCGTCGATTTCCGCGACAATTACGATGGCCGCTTGCGCGAACCTGTCGTTTTGCCCTCGGCTTTCCCCAACCTTTTGGCCAATGGCTCCTCCGGCATTGCCGTCGGCATGGCGACCAACATCCCGCCGCATAACCTCGATGAACTCATCCTCGGCTGCCACGCCCTCTTGGCCGACCCGGACACCAGCGATGACGCCCTCGTTACCCTGATCCCCGGCCCGGATTTTCCGACCGGCGGCGTGATTGTCGAAGACCGCGCCACCATCCTCGACGCCTACCGCACCGGCAGGGGCAGCTTCCGCACCCGCGCCCGCTGGCAGATCGAGGATCTGGGCCGTGGCATGTGGCAGATCATCGTCACCGAAATCCCCTATCAGGTCGCCAAATCCAAGCTGATCGAACGGCTGGCAGAACTGGTGAACCTGAAGAAAGTCCCGCTGCTCGCCGATGTTCGCGACGAATCCGCCGAGGATATCCGCATCGTTCTCGAACCCCGCTCCCGCACGGTGGACGCTGACCAACTGATGGGCGCGCTGTTCAAGAACTCTGAACTGGAATCGCGTTTCAGCCTGAATATGAACGTGCTGATCGACGGCAAAGTGCCGAAAGTCTGCTCGCTCAAAGAGGTTCTGCGCGCCTTTCTCGACCACCGCCGCGAGGTGCTGAAACGCCGCACCTTGCACCGGGTGGCCAAGATCGACGCCCGCCTTGAAATCCTCGCAGGCTTCCTGATCACCTTCCTCAACCTCGACCGCGTGATTGACATTATCCGCTATGATGATGACCCAAAACGCGCCCTGACCGCCGAGAACTGGGCTAAAAAGCACAAACGCGCCAGCTCTGAACGCGACTATATGCCCCCCGCTGGCGACCCCGGTTCAAGCGGCGGCCACCTCAACGACACCCAGGCCGAAGCCATCCTGAACATGCGCCTGCGCTCCTTGCGCCGTCTGGAAGAGCTCGAATTACGGGCCGAACGTGACGCCCTTGTCGCCGAACGCGCAACCCTCGCAGATCTCCTTGCCAGCGACCAACTGCAATGGCTGCGCATCGGGGCCGAGCTTGAAGACATCCGCCGCGCTTTCGGCAAAACCACCCGCGCCGGTGCCCGCCGCACCAGTTTTGCCGACGCCGGCGAGACGGTGGAGATCACCGCCG
Source organism: bacterium (assembly GCA_043746955.1). Lineage (GTDB taxonomy): Bacteria > Pseudomonadota > Alphaproteobacteria > Rhodobacterales > Rhodobacteraceae > Stagnihabitans. Next base: position 1,900 of record JAYTQA010000180.1, read on the forward strand.
AATCGATGATCGAACGCGAACCGATCACCGTGGTCTGCTCCCAGATGGGCTGGATCCGCGCGCTGAAAGGCCATGTTGACCTGACCGTCGAGCAGAAGTTCAAGGACGGTGACGCCGCCCGCTTCGCCTTCCATGCCGAGACGACCGATAAAATCCTGATCGTCGCGGCCAACGGTCGGTTTTACACCCTCATCGGCGTCAACCTGCCCGGCGGGCGCGGTATGGGCGAACCGGTCCGCCTGATGGTCGACCTGCCCAATGACAGTGCCATTGTCGATCTGATGATCTTTCGCGCCGGGGAAAAACTGCTGGTAGCCTCCACCACTGGCGATGGCTTTGTGGTCAATTCCGACGAGGTTCTCGCGCAAACCAAAGCCGGCAAGCAAGTCCTGTCCCTCAGCGATGGCGCCAAAACCGCCGTCTGCCGCAGGGTCAATGGCGATCATGTCGCGGTGGTCGGCGATAACCGCAAGGTGCTGATCTTCCCCTTAGCTGACTTGCCAGAGATGACCAAAGGCAAAGGTGTGCGCCTGCAACGCTACAAGGACGGCGGCCTGTCGGACGCCATGACCTTCACCCTGTCCAAGGGATTGAGCTGGAAAGACCCCGCCGGTCGCACCCGGACCGAGACCGACCTTGCCGAGTGGACCGCAGCCCGCGCCACCGCAGGCCGCATGGCCCCGCGCGGCTTTCCAAGGGACAACCGGTTCTAAACCGTCAATATTCCGTGACAGAATCTTGCCACCGGCCTTGCCGCTGACGCAGCGCATTTCTGCGACCTTGTGGCTGCCAGGAATTGGACCGGCCTGTTCGCCCATATCATGCGCGGGGCCGATCATATTACTGGGGGAAACGGCGCGGATTCGCTGAACGGAGCGGGTGGGGCCGATGTCACCTTTGGTGCTGGCGGCAATGACACGCTGGACACCAGCCATTTCCACACAGGCGGCGTCCAGACCGCGACCGAAGTCGTCCTGTATGACGCGCTGACCGGCCCCGGGTGTCTTATGACGCCGACGCCAAGGGCGCAGGCGTGGCCAGCCAACTGGCGCTTCTGAACGCAGGCCAAACCTTAAGTGCCAGCGACTTTCTGGTGATCTGACGATTCTGCGCGCTTGGTTCACGCACCTGTGACCCACCGCGCGTAGAGACAGAAAGAAGACCAAGGAAAGACGCCACCAAGACCCGGCTCAGACCGGGGTTTTCGCCGGTTAATCCTGCGCTCAGAGGGGCTTAGACCTCAACCCACATCCGCAGCAGGTTGGCCCTTGTCTTGGCCAGCCGGTCAAACTGCGCCGTCTTGCCCTCTGCGCCAAAACAGGCGTCAACCGCTTGATCGAGGTCGAAAAGTATCTCGCGCTGCGCCCCGTCGCGGACCAGACTTTGCACCCAACCGACCACCGCCAGCCGCTCACCCCGGGTTACCGGCTCGACCCGGTGCAGCGTGGTCGCGGGGTACAAGATCAACTCGCCAGCGTTGAGCTTGATGGCGCGGGCTTCAAATGTATCCTCAATCACCAAGGCCCCGCCGTCGTAAGTATCTGGTTCCGCAAGGAAAAGCGTGAACGACAGATCGCTGCGCAGGCCCTGCATCAAGGCATCGTCGACATGCAAGCCATAGGTCTGCCCGGTCCGATAGCGCGACAGGATCAGCTTGCTGACCACCTTGGGCCGCGCCGCAGACCGGAACACGGCGCTATCCGCCAAAGCCTGCGCGACCTTGCCCAGCAGGACGTCCAGTTCCGGGCAAGGCAGCGCCTGATCATTGGCCTTGACACCTTGCGCAAACCGCCCCGCTGTCGCCCGCCCATCGCCAAAGGTCAGGTCCAGTGCCGCCGCCCGCAACGCCACAACCTCTTGATCTTGCAGCAGGTTTTCAACAACCAGCAACATCACCGAACCGAGGAGGCGATCAGTTCGACCCGTGCCGCAACCCCCAACAAAATCTGCGCATCGCCCGCCAATGGCACCGAGGCCTTAGGGTCGCCAAACGCCGCATCCGCCGCTTTCATCGCCAGAATTGCCTTGGGTGCTGCCTTGGCCGAAAGCGGTAAGCCCGCCAAATCCTTCATCTTTTCACGGGCCAGTCCAACAAAAGACCAGGCCTCGTGCCAGCCCATCACATCTTCGACAGCGCCGTTTTTGATCGCCGCCTGATACTCGTCCGCCGCCGCTTTCAGCAGCAAAACCACCGCGTCAAACCGGCTGCGCACTTGATCCGCCTCACCAACGGCAGCGGCTGCAAAACCCTTGCTCACCACATCTAGCGCCGCATCGACATCCGCTTGCGACCCGCCCGCAGCCATCGCCCCGGTAAACGCCGTGATCCCATCCGCCACATCCGGTGCTTTTCGCAGCGCAATTTGCTTGCGCAGGGCGTCCAAAGTGCCCTCCTCCGCCGGGTGTTTGGCCAATTCCACCGCCTTGTCCTTCAGACCCATCGCATACAAATCGCGGGCGGCCAGCATATGCCCCTCCACAATCATCAGTTCCGCCAAATAGGCGGCATCCGGCGTGGCCGCAGCCATCGCCCCCGCCTCGCCGCCCTCACCGCCTTGCGACTGGGCGCGCCAAAGTTGGGTATCCGGTGTTGCCAAACTGATCGGTGCTACCCGGTGCTGATCGGCAAAAACCGGCGCGGCTGCCAGCGTAACCGACGCAAATGCAAAGCTTTTCCAACGGCGAGGTTGGGTGGCGCGGGGTATCAGTGTCATGGCCGGTCCTATTCCCAAGTATTACACTCACCTTTAGCGAACCGACTTGGCAACGTCAAGATTGCCTGAGCGTTTCGCTTGGGATTGCCCGAACCTCACGCCTTTTCAACCCCGAGCCAGACGCCACCCTCGGGCCTCAGCGTCAGGATCATCACCGGTTTCGGCGCTTTGCCTTGGATCAACGCGAATTTGAACCGGGCCAAAAGCGTCGCCAGAATGATCACCGCCTCTTGCAGCGCAAAACTGGCCCCGATGCAGATGCGCGGGCCGTCGCCAAATGGCAGGTAGGTGAAACGCGCGATGGCCTTGGGGTCAGAAAACCGCGAAGGATCAAAGGCATCCGGGTTCTGCCAATGCGCATGGTGCCGGTGCAGCGCGTAGATCGGCAGGATCACGGTGTCCTGCGGCCTGATCTCGCGGCCACACAAAACGTCGGCCTTCTGTGCGGTGCGCGACAGGAAAGCGGCAGGCGGGTACAGCCGGAGCGCCTCGTCCACGATCCGGCGGATCAGCGGCAGGGCGGGCAGATCGGCAGCGGTGGCCGCGCGATCGCCAAGAACCTTTTGCGCCTCGGCCCGCGCATCCGCTTGAATATCTTGGGAAAAAGCACACAGGTACAGCGACCATGCCAGCGTCAGCGCCGTAGTTTCATGGCCCGCGACGATGAAGGTCAGCAGGTTGTCGCGCAGTTCCGCCACGTTCATCTTGCGGCCAGATTTCGGATCCTCACCCTCCAGCAGCAAGTCCAGCAAGTCCGGCACCCCGGTTGCGGGCCGTTGCCGCCGCTGGTCAATCGAGGCATCCGCCATCCGCTTCATCTGTCGCATCGCAGAGCCGGCAAACATCCGCCCCGGGCGCGGCACCCAAGCCGGTGCGCCCAATATATCCAGCAAGGACAGCTTGGCGGCCTGGCCAATGTAATCCTCGATCGCCCGATGCACGCCGCTGCGGTCAAAGCCTTCGCCGCTGGAGAATGTCACGTCAGAGATCACCTCAAACGTCGTGGCGACCATCTCCTCAAACGCATCAATCCCACGCCCTGCGGCGGCATCAAACCGGGCGACGGCACGTTCGGCGGCGGTGGTCATCACCGGGGCCAAAGCCGCAATGTTGCGATGGGTGAACACCGGTGCTGCGGTGCGCCGTTGCCACAGCCATTCCGCCCCTTCGGCCACGAACAGCGAATTGCCAATCGCGGGTTCCAGAATAAGCTTTGTGACCATGGACTTGGGGTAATCCTCGACCCGGTCGCGCAGGATGATCCGCAAAGCTTCCGGGTCCATCACCATATGCCAGCGCTTGCCAGTGGTGCCCGACAGGATCGGCGCGTGAGTGGCGATTTCGGGGATCAGCTCCAGCACGTTGCGCCGCCCGGCCTGCAACGATCCCCATACCCCCAAGGGCGAGGTGGCCAGCGGCACCCGGACCGGAGTCTCCAGATCGACCTTGTCAAACTTGCCCATCACCGCCTCCAACGCAATCTTGATACGATATAGTGCCGATCTGGCCCGCAGCCAACCGCCGCCCGGTTGCCAAGCCGGTTCGCCACCGCTATCCCGAACCTCACCCGGTGCCCAAGGAGCGTTGCCTGCATGTCGTTTCCCAACCTGCTTCGCGCCTGTGCCGCCGGTCTTGCGCTGTTTGCCCTGGTCGCCTGCGACGCCCATGACGCGGGTGAGCCGCCAAAGCCGATGGGCAACTTTCAGATGGGGCTGAATGTGGTGGTGGCGAGCCAGGCGCAAACCGTGCCACTGTCCCGTCAAGCCACGGAGGAGCAATGGAAAACCGTGATGACCAAAGCGATGCAGGACCGCTTTGGCAGCTATACCGGCGATAAACTGTTCGACTTCGGCATCTCGGTTGACGGCTACGTGCTGGCCCCGCCCGGCATACCTTTTGTGGCCAGCCCGCATTCGGCGCTGATCTTCACGGTCAATGTCTGGGATGACGCCAAGAATCAAATCCTCGTCCCGGGCGGCAAACGGATGACCTATGTCGAAGGCTTTTCCGGCGACAGTATCGTAGGCTCCGGCTGGACCCAGAACAAGGATCAGCAAATGAAAAAGCTGGCCTTCAACGCGGCCAAAGCGGTGCAGGATTACCTGCTGGATCACCCCGACTGGCTGGGCCTGCCGCCCAAGGTCGTGCCAAGTGCCGCCCATACCAACGCAAGCCCCGCCCCAACCCCAATTCCGGCCCCGGTCACCCCCTGACCCCACCACGGCCACGCGATTTTTCCCGATAAGCCGGGATTAGGTCGGCTACCCCCACGCGCGCCCGGGCACCACTGCCCGCAATGACCAGTGTCACCGAAACCCCGACCATCATCGGCAGCACCGTCTTCGCCCGCACTCATGGCGCAAATTCATAGGCCAGTGTTTCAATCGTGCCCTTGAAATAGGACTTTTCCCCCTGCGGCATTAGGTACAAAGCCTCGCCCGTGAGAGGCACGCGCATGCCATCTTTGGTTTGGTAGTTCGACATGCGGCATTCCCAAGGCACCAGCACGGGGATTTTGCCCACGGTTGTCCCGCGCCCTTCGACGTAAACCGAAGCAACCATGTCATCTTTGCCAAAGCGGAACAGCATCGTAACCGCAATGGGTCCATCGGTCATCGTGGCCTTGGCGGAGGTGTCATCGACCGGCTGCCAGACCACGCCCTGACTGGGCAACAGCGCGGTTGGAAACCACACGCTTTCCGCGAAATGGCGCAACAATTCGCCCCGCGCGATTTCGCTCTGCCCTTGCAGAGTGCCCAGCGAATAAAGCCCCAGAATTGTCGGTCGCAGCAGCCCTTCCCCGGTGATAAAAGCATCAACCACCCGGACCGGCACGCCGGGGAACATCATGATCTCCGCATTCCAGACAAAGCCCGCCCGCGCGGTGGTAAAGTGCTGGGTTGCGGTAAAGGGTTTCCATTGATCGGCGGTGGCGCTCAGGTTGAACAGACCACTTTGGGTCAGTGTCACGGCGGTGACGATCGGCTGACCATCGGTCAATGCGGCGCGGAAATAGCGCTGCACCGGGGCGGGCAATCCTTCAAGATCGGATGCGTGATAGTGCCTTGAGGTAGCTGCCACCCGGCCCGCTTCCAGCTCTGCCACCAGATCGCCGGTGGCACCGGACCAGCGCCACGCGCCAAAGGCCAAAGCTGCGGCATAAGCCAGCCCAAGGCCCGCGATGACGCCAAACACCCATGTCAGGATATGCATTGGTTTTCCTTTCGGTTTTACGGTGAAACCTGCCTGCACGACCAAACGACGCCAAATGCGCCGACCGCCATGGTGACCGCGCCAATAACGGCCCATGTGGTTGACGGCCCCTGAACCGGCACACAATCGGCAAAGCACAGAATAGGCCGCAGGTGGACGATCCCCAGCCCTTGCAGCAGCCAAAGCCCGCCAAGCAAAACGGCGATGACGCCGAGAATTAGAGTCACGATGCGCATCATTCTCGCAAATTCCTTTTCGACAGGACTGGTTCAGGTTTCAGGCTCAGCGTTGCCGTGACCGCACGATAGTGTCCGTCAACAACACCCAAGTCCGCAGACGCGGTACCACTAGCGAGAGGACGATGAACGCTGCGCATATCAGCACGAAAATATCGCCGATTGCGGTATAGAGGGTCTTGATGCCATGGCGCGGAAGTGCTGCGATAACGATCCGGTCTTTCGCCTCGAAACTGCTTTCCCACGCGCGGGCGCGGCCATAGGGGTCGTATGCGGCGGTCAGACCCATGCGGGTGGACCTCAGCAGCGAGAACCCGCCTTCGATGGCCCGCACGGAGGCCATCTGAGCGTGGATCGGGTCGATCCCCAGCCAATCGGACGACGGCACCACCGCCAGGTCGATGCCCAGCAACGCCTGCGCGCGCGCGAGTGCCGGGAAGTCGAAATCGTAGCAGATGGCACCCGCAGCCCGACCAGCTGCTGTTTCGACGACCTGCTGCGGCGCAACGCCCGCTGTCGCCGGTTCACCCGGGACCGGGTGATGCTTGAGGTATGTGTGATCGACGCTGCCATCTGGTCGCACCCAGACGAATTTATTCTCATAGGTCCAGGTGGCGTCATCAGGCACGATATAGGCTGCCACCAGTTCGATCTGGGCGCTTTTCGCGGCTGTGCTCAGTCGTTCAATAAATGCCGGTTCGTTCTGGGCAAGCACCAAGGTCGAAGCCTCGGTCCACGACACCAATTTCGCGCCTGCCGAGGCCGCTTTTGCGGTGCGCGCGAACAGCGCCTGATTGACCGCTTCCATCTCGGCGACCGAAGGGTGCGGAAAGCCGCTGACGGTGGCATCGGTGCCGACTGCGGCGACAATCACCGTCTCACCCAAGGTCGCCTGTCCCAGCCGAAAGGTGCCCCAACCGGTGGCCATGAGGGTTACTGCAACGGAAATCGCCAGCGGTCGCCACGTGCTACCCCGGCTCTGCCAACTGTCTTCGAGTGAGGCCGCCACCCAGTTCACGACAAAGCTCACCCCCGCCATTCCCACCAGCGAACTCACTTGCAACAGTGGCAGATTGTCGATCTGCGTGTAGGCGACCGCGCCCCATGACGCGAATGGCGTAAAGCGATGCTGGGCGAATTCGGCCACGACAGTTGCCGCAGCGAAAACCAGCGGTGCCAAGAACGTCGGGCCGCGCCGTATGGCGATGACCCAGGCCAAGTACGCGGTTAGCATCAGCAGCGTTGTGGGCAGCGCAAAGAGCAATGACATTACGGGCGGGATCGGCGCTGTGCAGATCTTGAGGACCGCCAGAACGTACCCCGCGAACAGCGCAAGTGCGAACCAAGCCCGCGATGCAGCACCACCTGTGGCGCGCAGATAGATTAGGTATGGGATGGGCGCGATCCAAGCGAGCGCGCCTACGCCCCACCGCATGTGGGCTGCGCCGGTCAATAGGGCACCTGCGATCAACCACCACTTCGATGACTTTGACATCGCCATGCCGATTCTCCCCGTACGTGTGTTCAATTCGAATATTCGCTGACAAACAAATGGCAGTAACTCACACAGATCAGAACGTTCGCTGCTTAGGCGCAAGTCACTCAACCGCACTGCCATCGCACCATGATCCACCGTGTTTCCTTCAATGGCCCCCTCAAAGACACCCGAGCCGCATCAAGACGACGACCATAAGGACGACGCTGATCACACCTTCTCCACCCTGACCTGTGCCTTGGTTTTCCAATCGCGTCCTTGAGGGGCATGGGCCAGTTTGAACCGCCCATTGCTACCGGAGGGTGATTTCTGCGCCAGTTTGGCAACCATAGCGAGCATGTTCGGGCTTGCATCGACCGTTGCCTCAGCTTCAGCGGGCGGGGCACCTGCGCCATCGCCCTCTGACCGCGCCGCCCGTCGGCCGCCTTGGTCCTAACCGCACGTCAGATTTCGCGCGTTGGCCCTTGATTTTCCGCCCGACCTGCCGTAACCCCCGCCTTGGCCTTAGGAGTTTAGCTCAGTTGGTAGAGCATCGGTCTCCAAAACCGAGGGTCGTGGGTTCGAGTCCCCCAACTCCTGCCAAGCCTTTTCAAGGACGGACGCGATGCTCCGGGTGGCGCAGTTAAGGGCGGTTGGGGCCGGATCCCGACCGGCTCGCCCATCGCACGGGTCTGGGTTGCAACCGCCACGCCCGCAGCAATTCACGCCGCTTGTCACTTGGGCAGTGATTTTTTCGCCCTTGTAGCCACTTCCACGCCCGCAGGAGTTGACACGGTGGCTCCGGCGGTGGAGGGCAAACCGATCGACTTGCACCTGCCACCCCCGCAGCAATTCACGCCGCAGCGCAGGGCGCTGCATCGCAGCACACAGCCTCTGCCGCTTTATGGCTTTTCCCCCCGCCGCAAAATCCCCATATGTCAGGCATAGGTCCGGAGGATGCGATGACAGTTGAACTGGGTGTGGATAGCTTTGGCGATATCGCGCTGGACCGTGATGGCACCCCGAAACGCCCGGATCAGGTCTTGCGCGATGTGGTCGAACAGGCGGTGGTGGCCGATCAGGCTGGCATAGATTTCATCGGCTTGGGCGAACATCACCGGCCCGATTTCGCGATCTCGGCGCCTGAAATCGTTCTGGCGGCAATTGCCGGCCGCACCAACCGCATCCGGCTCGGTACGGCGGTGACCGTGCTGTCGTCCGACGATCCGGTCCGGGTGTTCCAGCGGTTTTCCACGCTGAATGCGGTGTCGAATGGCCGGGCTGAAATCATCCTGGGTCGGGGCAGTTTCACCGAGAGCTATCCGCTGTTCGGCTATGACCTGGCCGATTATGACGTGCTGTTTGAGGAAAAGCTGGACCTGTTCGCCAAACTGGTGCGCGAGAAAGCGGTGACTTGGTCCGGCACCACCCGCACCGGCCTGACCAGCGTGCAGGTCCAGCCACCCCTGGGCCCCGAAGGCATGACGGTCTGGGTCGGCGTGGGCGGCAGCCCGGAATCCGTCGTGCGCGTGGTGCGCCACGACCTGCAACTGATGCTCGCGATCATCGGCGGCGACCCGCGCCGGTTCCTGCCCTATATCGAGCTTTACCAGCGGGCCTGCGCCCAGCTTGAAAAGCCCCAGCGTCCGGTCGGCGTGCATTCCCCGGGTTTCATCGCCCCGACCGATACCGAGGCCCGCACCCTTGCATGGCCTGCCTATCAGGACATGT
>JAYTQA010000181.1:0-4235 GCA_043746955.1 bacterium
GAGATTTACGTTTTGCAAGCCTTGTCAGGAGGTTAGGGGATGACGACACTTTGGGTTGGCAGCCGCAAAGGCCTGTTTCGCTATGACGAGACGCCGCAGGGTTGGAATTGTGCCGGGGCACCTGCCTTCCTCGCGGCACCGGTGACGATGGTGTTGGATGATCCGCGCGACGGCAGTTTGTATGTGGCGCTGAGCCACGGCCATTTCGGTTGCAAGCTGCATCGGTCCGATGATCGCGGCGTGACCTGGGTCGAATTGCCGAGCCCGGCGTTTCCGAAATCGGACGCCGCGGATGCCCCGAGCGTGGAGATGATCTGGAGCCTGGTCGCCGGTGGAGCCGATCAGCCCGGCACTTTGTGGGCCGGAACCCTGCCGGGCGGGCTGTTCCGGTCGGACGACAAGGGCCAAAGCTGGCAGATCAACCAAAACCTTTATGCGCGGCCAGAGCGGGCGCGTTGGGTCGGTGGCGGTTATGATCATGCGGGGATACACTCGATCTTGGTGGACCCGCGCGACAGTCAACATCTGGTGGTGGGGGTTTCGGTTGGCGGCATCTGGATCAGCCAGGATGGCGGGCAGAGCTGGGATCTCGGAGGCGCGGGGTTTGTCGCCAACTATCTGCCACCCGGCCAAGCCAACGACCTTGTCATGCAAGACCCGCATCTGATTGCGCTGTCGGCCGCCGACCCCGACCGGATCTGGTGCCAGCACCACTGCGGGATTTACGTGAGCGACGATGGCGGGCGGAATTTCCGCGAGGCCGTGGGGGTCAAGCCGTCGAACTTCGGCTTTGCCGTCGCCCCGGATCCGGGCGACCGGGACCGGGCGTGGTTTGTCCCGGCCCAGGTTGATCAGCTGCGCGTGCCGGTCGATGGCAAGTTGGTGGTGACCGAAACCCGCGACGGGGCTTTGAGTTTTGTTAGCCATTCCAAAGGCCTGCCCGATGAAGCTGCGTGGGATTTGATCTACCGCCACGCCTTGGTGGCCGATGGCAGCGGCAAGAGGCTCGCGATGGGGTCGACGACCGGCGGGTTATGGGTGTCCAACGGTGGCGCGGAATGGCAACTTTTATCAGCCAATCTGCCGCCGATTGCCTGCTTGAGCTTCGCGCCGTAAGCCATTGTAACTGCGTCGTTTTTCGCGATTGCGTCGGGCAAGGCCAGGTTGAGGGGCCGCCTCTGCGGGTTCATCGGTTACCGTTTATTTCTGTGAGCTTTGTACTGTAACATATTGTAATCGCAAGGTTTTGCAGGATTACCGCAAGGGCACCGGATCGGGCATTTTGGTGCCGTTGGTGGCTTGGGCATCCAGCACGCCATCGGCGGCGCGGCTGTCGTCCAAAGCGTCGATGGCCAGGATGCGGGGGCTTTGCTTGTCCGCCGTTTCGCGCTGCCGATAGACGAGCCAGCTTTTGCCGGCGCCGTCGAGCACAACATCTGGTACACCGGGCGAGAAAACCCCACTACTTTTAGAGTTTGCCAGGATCGGGTTGTTCCGCCCACGGGTGAACGGGCCCTCGGGGTGCTTGGCCACGGCATAGCCCACGGCATAGGACTTCGCGCTGAACGGTCCGCCGGTGTACAGCAGAAAATAAAGGCCCGCGCGTTTGATCAGGGTCGGACCCTCAACCGAGACATAGCCGCTGTCCTCGAAAGTTTTGGCCTGCGGGTGCAGAACCTCAATCGGGCTGCCCGCGACGGTGGCAGCACTGCTCATCCGCTGGACAAAGATGCTTTTCAGGCCGGGCTGGTCGTTTTTGAAGTACAGCCACAGGCTGCCGTCATCGTCGCGGAACAGAAACGGGTCGATGGCATTGGTGGCGATCACACCCAGTTCGGTAAACGGGCCGGTGAAATCGGCGGCGCGGGCGACATGGACGGTTTTCTGCTTCGCGGTGTCGACGGCGGCGTAGTAGAGATAAAGTTTGCCGTCACTGTCCTTGAAAAAATAGCCTTGCCAGAGGCCGATCCCGGGCTTTTGTTGCAAGATCGCCACCGGGTCCGACCAATGCACCAGATCGCGCGAGGTGCGGTAGTTGAAATGGCCGCTTTGCTTGCCCCCCTCAGGCTCAATCAACCGGTAAAGCCCGTCGATCATCATGCAATCGGGGTCGTTGATCGGGCCGAGGATCGGGTTTTGGTAAGCTAAAGCGACGTTTGGCGCCAAAAGGCCCAGAACGGTCAGCATGGCGATGATAAAACGGATCATAGGGCACCAATCTGGCGGGCCGGGGTGAGTCGCAGGCCCGATGATGCAGGATACAGCCTTACCAATCTATGAACAGGTGGCCGTCGCTCACCTTTTCGGCAGGAGTTGGCCTCTTGACCGGCGGGCTCGCGCCTCCTATGCCGCGAGGGCCAGAAGCGGAGGGTGTCATGGGTTTCAAAATGGCTATCGTGGGTTTGCCGAATGTGGGAAAGTCCACCCTTTTCAACGCATTGACCCGCACCGCTGCGGCACAGGCCGCGAACTTTCCGTTCTGCACGATTGAACCCAACGTCGGCGAAGTGGCGGTGCCGGATGCGCGTCTGGATAAACTCGCGGCAATTGCCGGGTCCAAGCAGATCATCCCGACCCGGATGACTTTTGTGGATATTGCAGGTCTGGTGCGGGGGGCCTCCAAAGGCGAGGGGTTGGGCAACCAATTCCTTGCAAACATTAGAGAATGTGACGCGGTGGCCCATGTTTTACGCTGCTTTGAGGATGGCGATATCACCCATGTCGAGGGCCGGATTGACCCGGTGGCCGATGCGGAAACCATCGAAACCGAACTGATGCTGGCGGATTTGGAAAGCGTGGAGCGGCGGCGCGCGGGGCTTGCGCGCAAGATCAAGGGCGGCGACAAAGACCTGGTCGATCAGGACCGGCTGCTGGGTTTGGCGCAAGTGGCGCTGGAGGCGGGGCGGCCGGCGCGGACGGTCAAGGTGGCCGAGGACGACCTGCGGGCTTGGCGGCTGTTGCAGCTTTTGACAGCAAAACCAGTGCTTTACGTCTGCAATGTCGAGGAGGCTTGTGCCGCCAAGGGCAATGCGCAATCGGGCCGGGTGGCGGTGATGGCGAAGGCCCAAGGGGCGGCTTGCGTGGTGATTTCGGCCCGGATCGAGGAGGAGATTTCGCAACTGCCCACCGAGGAGGCGGTGATGTTTCTGGAGGAGATGGGTCTGCATGAGGCGGGCTTGGACCGGATGATCCAGGCCGGGTATATGCTGTTGGGATTGCAGACTTATTTCACCGTCGGGCCCAAGGAAGCGCGGGCCTGGACGATCTTGAAAGGCACGCTGGCGCCGCAGGCCGCCGGGGTCATTCATGGCGACTTTGAGAAGGGATTTATCCGTTCGGAAACAGTGGCTTACGCGGATTATATCGCTGGCAACGGCGAGGCGGGGGCCAAGGAGGCGGGCAAGTTCCGGGTTGAGGGCAAGACCTATGAGGTCAAGGACGGCGATGTGCTGCATTTCCTGTTCAACGCGTGATAAGGCATTGAAAAGGTGGGAATTGTGGTGAAAAATCCTCACCCTGGCCTCCCTCAGTCAATGCGGCTAAAGGTCGGTCATTTGGCCGGGCCGTTGGTGCCAATCGGCTGTAGGTTCTGCGTCGTTTTCCCGTAGTTTATCCGTAGTTCTTTTGTAGCTACAGGCCGCACGGGGCGGTAGGGCCGCGTTAAGGAGTCAGCAAGGTTAACGCGCGGCTTTCTCGGCAATGCCGGAGGTGCCTTCGCGGCGTTCGAGTTCGGCCAGCACATCGTCCAGCGTCACATCACGGGCGGCGAGCATGACGAGGAGGTGGTAGAGCACATCGGCGGCCTCGGCGGTCAGCTTGGTGCGGTCGCCTTTGACGGCTTCGATGATCGCCTCCACCGCCTCCTCGCCAAACTTTTCGGCGCATTTCTCCGGGCCAAGGGACAGGAGTTTCGCTGTCCATGAGGTGTCAGGGTCAGCGCCTTTACGGACGGCGATGGTGGCGGCGAGGCGATGTAAAGCGCTCATGTCAGCCTCACAGGAATACCTGCCTTGGCCATATGGGCTTTGGCCTCGGCTATGGTGAAAGTGCCGAAGTGGAAGATCGACGCGGCCAGAACCGCCGATGCGCCGCCGATGGTGACGCCTTCGACGAGGTGGTCCAGCGTGCCTACTCCGCCTGAGGCTACCACCGGGATGGCTACGGCGTCGGCTACGGCGCGGGTCAGGGGCAGGTTGTAGCCGCCTTGGGTGCCGTCGCGGTCCATCGAGGTCAGC
>JAYTQA010000182.1:0-4233 GCA_043746955.1 bacterium
GCGGTGGGGGATGTGCTGACCTTTCCGCACGCGGACCGCATCCGCGTCATTCGCGTCCTGTCGCTGGGCGACCGGCGTGGGCCAGCGCCCGAAGCGCAGGCGCTTTATGCGGACCTGGATGCCTTGGCCTCGCCGGATGCCGCTTCGTTGTACGAGTAAGCCTGCGGCCCGCAAGGCACCGCTGGCACTTGAATGATCCCAAAGCGTCGTCTAGGCAGACCACGCGGAATTCCGAAGGACCAGACGGCCATGACCTATGTGGTGATCGACAACTGCATCGCCTGCAAATACACCGACTGCGTCGAGGTCTGTCCGGTGGATTGCTTTTACGAAGGCGAAAACATGCTGGTCATCCATCCCGATGAATGCATTGACTGCGGTGTCTGCGAACCCGAATGCCCCGCCGATGCGATCAAGCCGGATACGGAACCGAACCTCGACCATTGGGTGACCTTCAACCGCAAATATGCCGAGTTGTGGCCGGTGATCGTGACCAAAAAAGACCCGCTGCCTGATTCGGTAGAACGCGATGGCGAGACCGACAAGCTCAACAAGTACTTTTCGGAACTTGCGGGTTTGGGCGGCTGATAGCGCAGAGCCTGCGGGTTGATTCGGTCAAATCCGTCATGTTCAGGACACATGGCTTGAAAAAACCTTGGCCAATCAAGCCCCAAGCCGGGGTTGACCCTGCAAGCGGTTGTTGGAATTTCGCATTTTTTGTGTTATACAGATGTCACAATCAATGAAGGATACCTGAACCCCTGCCAAAGCCGCAAGCCTGGTGGTGGTTTTCCCGACGACTGTGAGCCTGAAAATGGCGTGGTTTAGGCCCCGCCCTGTGAATTCTCGTCTGTCCGGGCAGTGCCCCATAGGAAGTGACTGAATGACCAAGAATAAGAAGCCTGACTTTCACCCGAATGATTTCGTGGTGTATCCCGCGCATGGCGTGGGCAAAATCGTGTCGATTGAGGAACAGGAGATCGCCGGTTTCCGGCTGGAACTGTTCGTCATCTCGTTTGAAAAAGACAAGATGACCCTGCGGGTGCCGACCCAAAAAGCCACCGAAATCGGGATGCGGTCGCTGTCGACCCCCGACGTGGTGACGCGGGCGCTGGACACGCTGAAGGGCAAGGCCCGGGTAAAGCGCGCCATGTGGTCGCGCCGCGCGCAGGAGTATGAACAGAAGATCAACTCGGGTGATCTGATGGCGATTGCCGAGGTGGTGCGCGACCTGCACCGCAGCGACGATCAGCGCGAGCAAAGCTATTCCGAGCGTCAGTTGTACGAGGCGGCACTGGAACGTCTGACCCGCGAAGTGGCTGCGGTGGCGGGCGTCGATGAAGCGGGCGCGCAGAAGAAAGTCGGCGAAGTGCTGGTGGGCCGCGCCGCCTGAATCGGGCTTTAGGGTGTGGCGGGCGGTCCTGCGGGGCCGCCCTTTTCACATGTCGGGAACGGCCTGCAAAGGGTCCGCGGCGGCTGGCCATTTCTGCACCATGAGGCTACCGATTAGCCAAATCTTAGGGAGGCCACTGTGACCCGAACGCCTGCGACCCAAACGCCTGCGACCCAAACGCCTGCGACCCTGTCGGATGTCCGCAAGCTTCTGGCCACTTTGCCCAAGGCGGATGCCGGGTCAACGGACCGGGCCCGTGCGCGCAACGCGCAGTTGACCAAACCGCCCGGCGCTTTGGGCCGGCTGGAGGATCTGGCGATTTGGCTGGCGGGCTGGCAGGGCACCGACACGCCGCGGATCAAAGCCCCACAAGTAGCGATTTTCGCGGGAAATCATGGGGTTGTGGCCAAGGGCATCTCAGCTTTCCCGCCCGAAGTGACCGCGCAGATGGTCGCCAACTTCAGCCATGGCGGCGCTGCGATCAACCAACTCGCGCGCTGCTTTGGGGCCACGATGACGGTCGATGCGATTGAGCTTGACCGGCCGACCGCCGATTTCACCGAAACCGATGCGATGAGCGAGGCTGACCTCGTCGCAGCGCTGCGGGTGGGCTGGAACGCGGTCGACCCCAAAGCTGACCTTTTGGTGCCGGGCGAAATGGGGATCGGTAACACCACCTCGGCCGCAGCCATCGCCTGCGCGTTGTTTGGTGGCCTGGCGGAGGATTGGGTCGGCCGCGGCACCGGTGTGGATGATGCGGGTCTGGCCCGCAAAGCCGCTGCCGTGCGCGCCGGTGTCGCCCGCCTGACCACCCGCGATCCCTTGGCGGTTCTGGCGGCGGTGGGCGGGCGCGAGATTGCTGCGATGGCCGGGGCCATGCTGCATGCGCGGGTTCGCGGCGTTCCGGTTATCCTTGACGGATTTATCGCCTGCTCTGCCGCCGCCGTGCTCTTCAAGGCCGCCCCCACTGCGCTGGATCACTGTGTTGCGGGCCATGTGAGTGCCGAGGCCGGACATGCCAAACTGCTCGCCGCCTTGGGCAAAGCTCCGCTGTTGGCTTTGGGCCTGCGGTTGGGCGAAGGCTCGGGTGCTGCCCTTGCCATCGGCATCGTCAAAGCCGCCGCCGCGTGTCATTCCGGCATGCTGACCTTTGCCGAGGCGGGGGTGGCTGCGGGCTAAAGCGAGGGCGGGCGCAGGTTTCCTGCCCCCTCTGCGAGCACCCTAAGACCCGGTGCGCCCCTCGTCCGGTTCATCCATCGGGCGCAGATCGAACAGCTCCTGGCTGAGCGCCGAGCCCATCTCGCGGTCCAGTTGCTTGGCGCGTTCGACATAGGCGGGGTTCTGGTCCACCGGCAGCCCCGGCACCCACAACTGGGCCAGATCGCGCATCGCGGACCGGTCCATCCGGTAATAGGCTTTGGACAATCCCGAGGCTTCGTAGTCGGTAAAGCCCATATTTTCAAGTACATAGCGTCCGGCACGGACCGAGCTGTCGAAAGTTTCGCGGACGATGTCATTGGCCCCGGCCTGGTAGAGTTCATAGACGTGGACCCGGTCAAACGCGCGGGCGACAATGTGGATGTCAGGGCGACTGGCGCGCGCGAATTTGACAATCTGCACCGCTTTGGCCGCTTCATCCACCGCCACCACAATGACCTGCGCGTGCGACAAACCCGCAGCCGCCAGCAATTCGGGGCGCGAGGGGTCGCCGAAATAGCCTTTCACGCCAAAGCGGCGCTGGGTTTCGATCATCGCCATATCGGAATCCAGAACCACGGTGGCAATCCCGGAATGGCGCACCAGCCGGTTGACCACCTGCCCGAACCGACCCACGCCGCAGATGATGACGGCACCTTTTTCGTCAATCTGATCGGCAGGTTGGTCGGGTTGCCGGATGGTCAGCCTAGCCGACAGCGCCTCGTACCCCAAAAACAACAATGGCGTCAGCAGCATGGAAAGCGAGATCACCAGTTGCGCCATCTGGCCTGCCACCACCGGCCACGCGCCCTCGCTTCGCGCGATCGAGATGATCAGAAAGCCGAACTCGCCGCCTTGCGCGAGGCCCAAGGCAAACAAAGCCCGGTCGCGCAGCTTGAGGCGAAACAGCGACCCGATGCCGAACAGCACCGCGGCTTTGATGGCGATCAGCCCCAGCACTAGCGCCACCACCAGCAAAGGTTCGCGCAGTAGCAGGGCAAAGTTGATGCTCACCCCCACCGTCATGAAGAACAGGCCCATCAGCAGGCCCTTGAACGGCTGCAAATCCGCCTCCAACTGGTGGCGGAATTCGGAGTTTGCCAACACGACCCCGGCCACAAAGGTGCCAAGGGCGGGTGACAGGCCGACCAGCAGCATCAGGAACGCGATGCCAAGCACCATAAACAGCGAGATGAAGGTCGACATTTCCGGCAAATGTGCGGCATGGACAAAACGAAACACCGGCCGGCTGAGGTAGTGGCCCGCAAGGATGATGGCCACCACGATGGCAAGGGTCAACGTGGTCATCTGCCAGCCGGGCAGCGTCTGGATCAGGTTCAGCAAAGGCTCTGCCACGCCGGTCGGATGATCGGTGACAGCGGTGCTGGCGCGGGTGGCATCGCTGGCCAACCCCACCACCACAGGCACAGCCAGAAGCGGCATGACCGACAGGATCGGCACCACGGCGAGGTCTTGGGTCAACAGCACCGCAAAGCAGGACCGACCGCCGGCCGTGCGCATCAGGTTCTTTTCGGCCAATGTTTGCAAGACGATCGCGGTGGAGGACATCGCGGCGATCATCCCGGCAATCAGCGCGACTTGGGCGGCAGCGCCCGCCGCATAGAGACCGCCTGCCACGACAG
>JAYTQA010000183.1:0-11181 GCA_043746955.1 bacterium
TCGGCACCCTTGGCGATGCAATGGCCGTGGCCACGGTGGGTCGAGGTGATCTTGTCGTTGTCGGAAAGCTCCATGCAGGTGGCCATCGCACTCGCCTCCTGGCCGATCGACAGGTGCATGGTGCCGTGGATCAGACCCCGGGTGTAGCTGTCTTCCGCGCCTTCTTCAAAACGGCGGATCAGGTACATCCGCTTCAACGCCTGCCGCAGTTGGGCGGGCGGATAGTGGCGGATGGCGAAAGGGCGGTTGTCGGGGTTCATGGCAGGTGCGGGCACGGTCAAAGCTCCAGCCCCAGCATCGCATCTTGCCGGGCGCGCAAACTCGCGATCTTGCTGGAGGCCGGTACTGTGGCATTGGCGCGGGTGATCAGGTCGCCGCGTCGGATCGGCGCTGTGACGCGGGCCCCGGTCAAAAGTCCGCAGGGTATCGCTTGAGCCCCCCGCGCCTCCTCGACCGTCATGATCCAGGCGCGGTAGCAATATTCGCCGATCTGGTCCAGGGTTTCGCCCACGGCCAGATCTTTCTTGGCGACAGCGCAAACTTCGGCCACCGGGCGCGGCATCGGGACCATGTCGGCCTTGCCATACAAAACGGCGCGGGCGCAGGTCAACGGCACCTCCAGTGAGGTCAGATGATAGGGCCGGAAGAAGGTGAAATAGGGGCCCTGACCCATCTTCAGATCCTCCATCCGTTCCCGGATGCGCGGATGGTCCATCTCGGCCACCACGAACACACCGGGGGCCACACCTTTGCCGATGCTGAAATCAACCCGGCCCTCGGCAGAGGACAGCACCCCGCCAGCCGATGCCGGAACCAGCACTTTGTTCAAATCCTCCCGCGAGCAAGCCGGGCCGTGCATGCCGGGTTTGTCGGGAATCAGGCCGGTCGCATTGGCGATGGCCGCCATTTCGACCATGGTTTTTGACCCGTCGACAAATTCCACCAGCATCCTTGGGTTCATGTGACGGCGGACCGCTTCTTCGGTGTAAGTATCTGGCGTGGCATCAATGTTCAGCGGGTTGTTCTTGCCCTTGCCCGCGCTGATGATCCGGTGGCCCATGGCAGAGACGAATTCGATCAGCTCCATGCAAGACGACGGTTCATCGCCCGCGCCAAGGCTGTAGATGACGCCCAACCGTTCGGCCTCGGACCGTAGATAAGCCCCGATCGTCACATCAGCCTCGACGTTCATCATGACCAGATGTTTGCCGCGCTCCATCGCGGCGAGGCCGATTTCCGCGCCGACAGCCGGAATGCCGGTCGCATCAATCACCACATCGATCAGCCCGGATTCCAGCAAAGTCTCGACCTTTTGCGTCGTGGCAATCCGGCCTGACGCGATAACCGCGTCCAGCGCGTCCGTGGTGGCCGTGGCCTCCGCGCGGTCTGGATCGCCGTAAGCAATCGTCACCGCCCGCCCGGCGGCCTGCGGGTTCAACTCGCTGATCGCACCAATCACGATCCCGCGCATCTGCGCCACCCGGCTCACAATGTCGGTGCCCATCTCGCCGGCACCAACCAGGCCGATCCGAATCGGGCGCCCGGTTTCTGCGCGGGCGGCCAGGTCGCGGGCCAGACCAGTCAAGGCGACGTTCGTGGGCATGCAAGTCCTCCATCAGCTTTGTCGCAAGACTATTTGAACATTTGATATCCTGTCAATCCAAAGTTCATGCTGCAGCGCAGAAAATATGCGAATAAACCCGGTTGACAGGGGCCCACACCTGCACACAGTATAGTAGGGTGAAACCAAAGTTCACAAAGTCGGTTTTGCCCACTTGCGCTGACTGCGGGAGCTATCGCCGAATGAGTCCGCAAATCAGACCTGACCGGCTTGCAATGACGCCATGGGAGGAAACGAAAATGAAGACATCACTAGGGGGTTTGTCGCGCCGGTCGTTCCTGCGCACCGGTGCAGCTTTCGGTCTGGCTGCGGCCCCGATTGGGCTGGCACTGCCCGCGCTGGCCGGCTCGAACTTGCCCGACATCAAGTCGGTCTTGGATAAAATCTCGGTCAAGGGCTATGTCCGCGCCGACTATCAAAAGCTCTACAGCATGACTGACGATCCTTTGTGGGATCCGGCAAAAGACTGGATCCGCACGGTGGATTGGGAAAAGGTCCGCAGCGAACAGGCTGGTAAGACCGTGCGCTTTGCCATTGGGGCTGCTGACGCTGACAGCGCCGCCGAAGGGCTGAAACCGTTCGAGGCGTTGTCGGGCATCAAGGTCGAACTGGTGCCGATCCCGGATGACAGTTTCTATGACAAGGCGATTGCTGAGTTCATCAGCGGCAATGCCTCGTTCGACGCGCTGCAGTTCTTCTCGGCCTGGCTGGGCGACTTTGCCGGTCCAGGCTTCCTTGCCCCTTTGGACGAGTATGCCATCAAGTGGAAGCTGCCGTTGAACGACTTCTATGACACCTACCGGCTGAACTATGGCTATTTCGGCGGCAAGATGGTCGGCATCCCGTTCGACTGCGACCTCCAGATGGTCCATGTCCGCAATTCGGTTATGGAAAAGGTTCTCGGTGGCCCGGTTGACCGGGTGAAATCGATCCCGACCTATGATGACCTGATCAAAATCTCTGCCGAAGCCAACAAGCTGGGCGGCGGCGTGGCGGGCATCGGGATGCTGGGCGCGCGGGGTTTTTGGTCGACCTACACGTGGGAGCATATCGCAGCGCAGGCCGGGATGCAGTTGTTTGACGACAACTTTGCCCCGCAATTGACCTCTGACGCCTCGATGAAGGGCATCGACATTCTGCTGCAACTGTCCAAAAACGCCATCGAAGGTGTGTCTGGCGCGAGCTGGGCGGAAAACCGGGCGGCTTGGTTGGGCGGTCAGGTCGCCACCAACATCTCCTGGCAGGATTCAGGCACCCAAGCCATGCGTCCGGATCAGTCCAAGATCGTCGGCGACTTCACCACCATCTATGAGCCGCGCATTGCAGGCGGGATCTGGGCGCCGCCAAATATCGCGGGCTCAACCTCCTGCGTCACGGCTACGTCGCAAAACCCAGAAGGCGCGTTCCTGATGCTGGCCTTCCTGACCACCGCGTCGATCATGGCGATGAACGAGGCCAACGCGAATGGTGTGGCGCCGGGCTATCGTTCGGTTCTGGCCAACGAAAAGATGCGCGCAGTTTCGCAGCCGATGAAGGTTTGGGCCGAAAGCCTGGATCACGCCTGGTGCAGCCCGCGCATCCCCGGCATGTTCGAAATGGAGCAGGCTTTGGGCAACGAGATCAACCGCGCGATCACTGGTCAGATCACTGGCAAGGAAGCGATGGAGAATGGTCAGAAGGCCTGGGTCACCATCATGGCCAAGAACGGCTTTGGCACTGACAAAGCGCCGGTCAAGTATGCCGATGTCAAAGCCGGCACCTATGTCGGTGCGGGCAAGGCGCTGCCGTTCTGATCTGATGGCAAATATTGCCCCAGCAATTCGGCCTCATCAAGGGAAGGGGGTGGCGCAAGCTGCCCCCTACCGCAAACCAACGCTCAAACGCCGTTCGCCCCGCCTGCGCGCAGCTTTCCCCTATCTGCTGGTCGCCCCGGCGCTAATCTACTTGTTGGCGATCACGCTTTATCCCGGTGTCTTCGCGATCTACCAAAGCCTGTTCGTCGTGACCTTCAAAAGTTGGAACTGGGCCGGTATCGACAATTACGCGACCCTGCTGGCCGACCGCGAGTTCTGGCAAGCGCTGACCGATACCGTCATCATCGGCGGCATATCTTTGATAGCCCAAACCGTTTTGGCGCTGACCGTGTCCTATTTCGCCTACCGCGACCCGTTCATCCGCGGCTGGCGCATCGTATTTCTGATGCCGATGCTGTTCATGCCCTCCGCCGTGGCCTTCATCTGGAAGCTGGCGTTCAACGATGGAAGGGTGATTTCTGACCTTTTGATGCGACTGCACATCACCTCTGGCAATGTCGATTGGCTGGCCTCGATCCCGTTGGCACGCCTCACCCTGATCGTCGCAGATGTCTGGCAGTGGACGCCGTTCCTGTTCATCATCTTCGTGGCTGGCCTGCAGGGTCAGGACCAAGAGATTGAAGAGGCGGCACGCCTTGACGGTGCAAGCTGGCCATCGATCTTCTGGAACATATCCCTGCCGCTGATGCGCCCGGTGATCGTGGTGGCGGTCACCCTGCGCGGCATCGACATCACCACTATGTTTACCAATGTGTATATCATGACCCAAGGCTCTCCCGGCGGTGCTACCGAGACGATGAGTTACTTCATCTACCGCCAAGGTTTCCGCATGTTCAACTTCGGCTATGCCTCTGCCGCATCGGTGCTGATGCTGGTGCTGACGACGATTGTGGCCCAGACGATCGTGAAACGCGCGTTTCATTCGGGGAAATCCTGATGGCCCAGATCGGAAAAGCCAAACGCAAAAACCGCCGCGAAAGCATGGTAATCCGCTATCTGGTCCTGGGGTCATGGGCGCTGGTCTGCCTCGCCCCGATCCTGTGGTTCCTGTCGATCGCGTTTCGCCCGCGCACCGAAATCATCGGCACTCATCCGATCTACCTGCCGACCCTGTCGCTGGACGCGTGGTATGCCCTGATCAACGACTGGCCCATCGCGCAATACCTGCGCAATTCGCTATTGTCCGTCACTGGGTCAGTCATCATCGACTTGGCGCTCGCCATTCCGGCCGCCTTTGCCCTGTCGCGCTATGACTTCAAAGGGCGTGAGGATATCGGGTTTTACATCCTGTCCACCCGCATGATGGCCCCGGCCATTGTCGCTGTGCCAATCTTTTTCCTGTTCCGCAAGATGGGTCTGTTGGACACGATCTGGGCGCTGATGCTGGTCTATGCCGCCATCAACCTCAGCCTCGTCACATGGATCATCCGCAGCTACATGCTGGATATCCCGAAGGAACTGGAGGATGCCGCCCGCACCGATGGCGCTGGTGATCTGCGCATCCTGCGCGAAATCATCGTGCCCGCCTGCCTGCCCGGTATCATCACCGCCGCCGTCATCGCCGCGATCTTTGCGATCAACGAGTTTCTGTTCACCCTGCTCATCGCCTCGACCGAAAGGGCCTACACAATGTCGGTGGCATTGGCCAACTTCACCGGCGGCTCGGACGGTGTCATCTACAATGCAATTGCCCTGGTATCCTTCCTCGCCTTCGTGCCGATCCTGATCCTGGTGATCCTGATCCAAAAGCACCTGTCGCGCGGTCTGACCATGGGCGCTGTGAAAGGATAGGCTATGGCGCGGGTCCAACTGCAAAACATCGTGAAAAGCTATGGCGCCTTTGTCGGCGTGCGGGAAATGTCCTTAAGCATCGAGGATGAGGAGTTTCTGGTGCTCCTTGGCCCCTCAGGTTGCGGCAAGACCACGACGATGCGGATGATTGCCGGGCTGGAACAGCCGACCGAGGGGCAGATCATCATTGGCGACGAAGTCGTCAATGGCGTCGATGCGCGCGACCGCGATGTGGCGATGGTGTTTCAGGGCTATGCTTTGTATCCCAATATGTCGATCTACGAAAACATCCGCTTCCCGCTGCGGATGCGCGGCATTGCCAAGGCTGACCAGGACCGTCTGATCCGCGAGGCTGCCAATATGGTGGAGTTGGGCGAATATCTTGAACGCAAGCCGGCGGCCCTCTCAGGCGGTCAGCGCCAGCGTGCGGCGCTTGCGCGTGCCGTGGTGCGTCAGCCGCAGGTGTTCCTGATGGACGAGCCGCTGTCGAACCTTGACGCCAAACTCCGCGCCTCGATGCGGGTGCAGATTAAACATTTGCAGCGCCAGTTGCGCACCACGACCGTCTATGTGACGCATGACCAGATCGAGGCGATGACTCTGGCTGACCGGATCGTGATCATGGACAAGGGGGCGATCCAACAGGTCGGCACGCCGGATGAGATTTATTCGGACCCCGCCAATACCTTTGTCGCAGGCTTCATCGGTTCGCCGCCGATGAACCTGATTGAAGGTACTGCCACAGGTGGCACCTTCACGGCTCAGGGGATCAAATTGGCTTGCCCCGCCAGCCTGCCCAGCAAGGTCACTTTGGGCATCCGGCCCGAAGATTGCCGGGTCGGCGGCGACAATGTCCAGGGCATGGTTTACGGAGTGGAGCCGACCGGCGATGTCACCTACCTGACCGTCACCACGGGCCCCAAACAGATCGAGGTCAAGGCGGCACGCGATTTCCGCTCCACCATCGACACGGCCATCACCATCGGCTTTGACCCCGCCCGACTTTACTTCTTTGACCAGCAGGGCCTTCGCATCCGGGGCGTTGCATGAGCCCGCGCTTCGACTTTACCGCCTTGGCCCTCAACGCCTTTTAGGCCTTGGGCCGCCCGGTCACCCAAATTCCGCCCGGCGTCGACACCTATTTGTCGAGGAACTGACGCTGGCCGTATCAATGCCGCCGGAACAGCGGTGATCGTCGCGGCCAAAAACGGGCTAACGTGTCAGGCAGTGGGCGGGGTTGGTTATGAGGACATGGACGACGGCGTGCTGAGGAAGCGAGGCAGTTTCGGCATCGACACGGGCCTGATGCAAAGTTGCGACGGGTTTTAAACCGCGTCCTCGCTGGTCACCATCGGGCCAGACGGTCACCGCCACGCCGTGGTCAATCGCAGCGCGACGGCTGGCTTCTTGATCAATGGCAGCCAGATTGACCTCCTGCGCGATACCGGGATCCTGCCTGTCGGTGGAGTTGGCCTGATGCACCATTTGGCCTCGGCCGAACCGAAGAGGCGATGGTTGAGGCCAAGTGGTGTGGCGTCATCACCACGTTGGACGTCTTCGGCTTGGGCGTTCCGGCCGGGGTGCGCGATGTGGCGCTTAAGCGGGCCTTCATCGCCACATCCCCGCACTGCCCTAAGTCTTCCCGCTCGGTCCGGAATAGTCTATCCTTGTTGCATCACCCAAAGGGATTCAGATGCCCAACCCCCTCCCGCTGCCCGATGCCATGCCGCTGCGCGACGCCCTGCGCGGGCTGCGCCATGCCGTGCGGCGCGGCGGCGAGACGTTTCTGGATGCGATGCCGGTAGGCTCCTTGCCGCGCCCGGCGGCGGAACTGGCGGAAGCCGTGCTGCGCGAAGTGGGCGAGATCGCCAAGGGCGTGAACGGAGTGGCCTCGGGTCTGGCAAAGCTGGCGCTTGGGTCCAGTGACAAACCGTCTGGTTCGCTGCACGACCTGACCCGCCGCCAGAATGCCGAGGATGGTTTTGCGCAATGCATCTATGCGGCGCTGCGCGCGGTTCTGCGTAAGCTGAATGCGCCGTCGGCCTTTATCAGCGAAACCGCAGCGCGGTCGGCCTATCTGGCGCTGTTGCCGCAGCAAAGGCTTGGGTCCGAAGCCAGCATTGCCGCCGCGTTGTCGCTGGCCTTGGTTGACGCCAAGGTCTTGCGCGGTGCCACGGCGGAAGATGCCGCCCGCGTTGCCGGCCACTCTCTTGAAGACATAGCGGTTTTTGCCGTCATGCTATGGCTGCAATCCAACCGAAGCGGCGCGGAAGACGAACCTGCCCTTGATGCCGCAACTGACCTTGCGGTGGCGCTAGCGTCGGAAGCGGGCACCGCCTTCCGGACCCGCGATGCGCCGCGACTTGAAACGCTTTACGCCGAGTTTGCCCCCCATGTCTGACCTGCCGCCCTTCACTGGCAGCCTGCCGCCCACCAACGAGCCGCTGCGGATTGCGGTCCGGCGGCTGCGTTGGTTCCGCGCGGCCTTTGACGCCCATGTCGCGGCGGTTGGGGACCGGATCGGCTGCACATACACTGTCGATGAGGCCAAGCTTGCGGGCATCTTCGTGCGGTGGTTGCGGTCAGTCGAGCGGCAAAAGCCCAGCAACGCCAAAGACCGCCATGACTATTTCGAATTCGCCGCTGGCCTGATGCTCCGCGAGTTGACGGCAGACATGCCACTTGCCGTCAAGAGCCCGCCAAGCAAAGCTGATCCTGGTTCGGCTGCTGCCTTCTGGCCCGAGGGCTATGCTTGCACGATCTTTTGTCTGACGGTGCATTCCGCCGCACTGCAGCAGGAATTCAAGGACAAACCGCAAGTCTCCCCCGCCATTAACGATCTGCGCCATTGGTGGTCATTCAAGGAAAACGCCCAAATGGACGCGTCTTTCTCGGTCGGATTTCTGCAATTGATCTTGGGCCATCAACCCAATTGGGTGATGCCCGACGTCTTCCGCGCAAGGCTCAGCGAAGAATTGAGCGACTCTTAGGATGTCTCGCCTGAATGACGCCAAGCTGGTGCCGCCCCGCCCGAAGGCGAGGATGATGTCGCGCCTGCCCCACAGATCAAGCGGACTGTCGGCCACCACGCGTCGGTTCAACGGGTAGTCGACGATGTAGCCCTCGGCATCGACAAAATGGTAAAGCACGTCGCCAATGGCACCAGCACGCTCCCATGAGGTCAATTCACCACCGGAGAATAGCCCGTATTCCCGCGAGTCCGAGTGCGGCGAAAGATCGCCGACCGACAGGACGGCCATGTCCAGAGACCGGGCGCGCAGGAAATTGTCGTGCATCCCAGCGTGCCGGGCCAACGTATCCCGTCTTGCCGGATCGGCGGCAAAGACCGGTCCCATCGTCATGTAGCACTCGGCGCCGAGACGCCATGCTACGCGGTCAAGCCAATTCTGACGGGTTCAGTTCGCTGACCCGGGTCAGGTCGCCCAGCAGCGACATGGCGCGGACGCCGTCAGGATTGCGCCGCTCGATGGCACGAACCGTCGCCGCCAGCGCGTTTCCTCAGCCGAGACCGATTGTCATATTGGCGGCGATGGCTTGTGAAATGCAGGCACCAACCTCTGACCCGGTGACGTTGCCCAGTTGCACTTCTTCCTAAGGGCGGCACGTTGGCTTGTGTCGGGCCCGGCGTGCCTCAACGCCGCGTCCCGGAGCGACCCAATGTGAAGGTCGCGTGGTGACGCGGGTCTGGACCGTTGCGTCCAGCCGCGCCGCCGACCGGACCCACAGGACGCGCGACCGGTTCAACCCGACCTTGTTGGCCACTCGGCCTCAGTCAGCCCCTCGACTTACAAACGCCACGCGATCAGGGACTTCATGCCTGCGCTGATTTCCGGTGTCGTCACGGTGGTCAGGGCCGCTACCGCGTTGATTTGAACGCAACGTGATTATTCCGTTCAAATGTCCGGATGGGTCAGTTCGCCCGGCGACGCAGCAGATCGACCAGCACGGCCACAAGAACCACGGCGCCCACGATCACCCTTTGCCAGAAGCCCGAGACGTTCAGAAGCACCGTACCGTTGGCAAGCACCGTCAGCAGCAGTGCCCCGAGTACGGTTCCCACGATAGAACCCTGCCCGCCCCGCAGCGACGTACCGCCCAGGATCGCTGCGGTGATCGCCCCCATCAGCCAGCCTTCGCCGACCGACGGCTGCGCCGCGTCCATGCGGCTGGCGAAGAGGATACCGGCCATCGCAGCCAACATGCCCGAGAGGCCAAAGGCGATGAATTCCACCCGCCGCGCCGGGATGCCTGCCATGATCGCCGCGTCGCGGTTGCCGCCCACGGCGAAGATGTTTCGGCCGAACCGGGTCTGGGTGAGCATCCAGATCAGGATAAGCGCCGCAGCGACGAAGATCAGCACCGGCACCGGAATTCCGAAGGGCTCGCCCTTGCCAAAGACCGTGAAGCTATCCCCAAGTGGCCGGATCGGATAACCCTTGGTGATGACCAGCGTAAGTCCGGCGAAGATTTCCCAAGTGGCGAGCGTCACAATGAAGGGATTTAGCCGCAGCCAAGCCACGAACGTGCCGTTGATCGCCCCGAGGAAGAACCCGAAAGCCATGGTGAACGGGATCACCAGCCAGGGATGAATCCCCCATTGGGTAAGGGCGATTGCCCCGACAATCGAGGCGAGCCCGGCCCCAGCTCCGACGGAAAGGTCGATCCCGCCGACCAGCAGAACCAGGGTTTGGCCCAGGGCCACGAGCCCGACAAAGGCTGCCTGCCGGACCACAACCGACAGGTTGTAACTTGAAAGGAAATTGTCGGTGGCCAAGCTCAGGGCCAAGACCAGAACCGTCAACGCAACCAGCACGCCGCTGGCTTCCCAACCCCAGAACCGGGCCAGGAGCGTGGCTTTCCGGCGGACTTTTCTTGGTGCGGTCATCGCAGCCCCCAAAGTATTCATCGTGCCATCCCTTTCCGTCAGCTCATCGCCATTTGTAGCAGGCCTTCCTGCGTCGCGTTCTGGCGGTCCATTACGCCCTTCACGGATCCCTCGTGCATCACGAGGATGCGGTCGGCCACATCCAGCAACTCCTCCATTTCCGACGAAATCACGATGATCGAAAGGCCACGCTCTTCCGTCAGACGCCGCAGCACGCTCTGGATCTCGAACTTGGCGCTGACGTCGATCCCGCGCGTGGGTTCGTCCAAGATCAACACCTTGGCCTCTCGCATCAGCCAGCGGGCAATGATGAACTTCTGCTGGTTGCCGCCCGAAAGGCTGGTGATCGGGTCTTTCAGCGAGTTGAATTTGGCCCTCACCTGCTGGGCGAGGCGTTCGACCTCGGCCAACATCTCGCGGTTGCGAATGCGCAGCATGCCGGTGAAGCGGTCGATCGTCGGCAAGGCAGTGTTCTCGGCTATCGACAAAAGCGGGAAGATGCCTTCCTGCTTGCGCTCTTCGGGCAGGTAGATCAGCCCGGCTTTGATCGCGTTGTAGGGGCCGGCGAAAGAGACTTCTTTCCCGTCCAGACGGATGCTGCCGGCTTGGGCGCGGGTGGCCCCGAAGATGCACTTGGCCATCTCGGTCCGGCCCGAGCCAATCAAGCCCGACACCCCGAGAATCTCGCCCTTGTGCAGCGAGAAGGACACGTTTTCGAACTCACCGACCCGGGTCAGGCCCTCCACCTCCAGCACGGTCTCGGTCTTGGCGACGGCCCTTAGGGTCTGCGCCCCGATCTTGGGGGGGCGGCCCGCCATCAGACGGACCATTTCGTCACGCGAGGCCGCATCGGAGCGCAGTTCGCCGACATGCACCCCGTCCCGCAGCACCGTGATGCGATCCGACAGTCGCCGAACTTCCTCCAGCCGGTGCGAGATGTAGAAGGCGGAGCGGCCTTCGCGCGCCAGCGCCTCAATATAGCGCATCAGCACTTCTTCCTCGCGGTAGGTCAAGGTTGCGGTGGGTTCGTCGAAAATGATGATCCGGGC
>JAYTQA010000184.1:0-4194 GCA_043746955.1 bacterium
GAAGATGTGGTCCGACGAGGTCCAGGCGATGACCGACAAGGCGAGCCTGATGGTCGACCGCGCGCTTGACGCCAAACAGGCCGAGATCATGCAGGTCTAGGCCCGATATTTTCGCCGAAATTATCGCCGGAAATTTTTCGTTTTGGGGGCGGGACGGGGCGACGTGCAAAAAGGAAAGACCGGCTTGGGCCTGGGCGACACATCCGATCCGAACGTTCCGCGGTTTGCGGAGCATGTCGCCATCATCATGGACGGCAACGGCCGCTGGGCCACCCAGAAAGGCTGGCCGCGACTGGTCGGCCACCGCAAAGGCGCGGAGCGGGTCAAGGAAATCGTCCGGGTCGCGCCCGATCTGGGGATCAAATGGCTGACGATCTACGCGTTCTCAACCGAGAACTGGAAGCGCTCGACCGAGGAAGTCCTTGGCCTGATGTCGATCTTCGCGCGCTATATCGAGCGCGAGGCCGACCGGCTGGCGGCGGAATCGGTGCGGATGCGCTTCATCGGCGACCGCTCGCGCCTGGACCCCAAACTGCAACGCCTGATGGCCGGGATCGAGGCGCGCACCGCCGCCTATTCGCGGCTGAACCTGACGGTGGCGATCAACTACGGCGGGCGCGACGAACTGACGCGGGCGATCCGGGCGATCACGGTCGATGTGGCTGAGGGCAAAATCTCGCCCCATGAGGTCGATGATAGTCTGATTTCCCGAAGGCTTGACACCGCCGAACTGCCCGACCCCGATCTGGTGATCCGCACCAGTGGCGAGACCCGCACCTCGAACTTTCTGCCGTGGCAGGCGGCTTATGCCGAATATGAATTCACCGAGACCTTGTGGCCGGATTTTGGCCCCGAAGAACTGGCGCGCATCGTCGCCCGCTTTGGCAACCGCGAGCGGCGCTTTGGCGGAGCGGTCCGGGCATGAAGGCGCACCGGGCATGAAAGTGATCGGGGCATGAAAGTGATCTGGGCATGAAAGTGATCTGGGCACGCCAGCGATCCATCACGGAAGGCGATCCGGGGATGAAGGCGATCTGGCGATGAAGGCGATCCAGCATGGAAAACGCTCTGGCGATGAAGTCGATCTGGCGATGAAAGTGCTGCGGGCATGCCAGCGATCCGAAGTTGCAAGCGATCTGCGCGCGCAGGCAGATATGCCCATGAAAGCGATCCGGCGATGAAAGCGATCTGGCCATGAAAGCGATCTGGCCATGAAACCCGTCAGGTCTGCGGCCGGGGTGACGCCTGCGCGAACCGGCGCCGGGCGCTGGGGCGATCTGGGGGTCAGGCTGGCGTCGGGGTTGGTGCTTGCGGGCTTGGGCGTGTTGGCGGTGGCGGTCGGCGGCGGGGTGTTTCTGGCAATGACCGTGCTGATCTTCGCCGTGATGGCCTGGGAACTGGCGGGCATGACCGACGAGCCGCCAAACCCCACGACCAGGCTCGCGATTGCGGTTCTGGCAGGGGCGGGGCTTTACATATCGGAATGGGGCGGCGTCGCGCTGGTGGGATTGCTGCTGGCCCCCTTGGCCATGGCCGCGACCCCCCGGCGCGACCGCTGGTTGATGGCGGCCTATGCCTTTGCCATGATGGGTGCCGCGTTTGGTTTTGTGGTGCTGGACCGGCATGGCGCGGTGATTGTGGTCTGGCTGGTCTGCCTGGTGGTCGCCTCGGATGTCTGTGGCTATTTTGCCGGGCGGATGATTGGTGGGCCAAAATTCTGGCCGGCAATCAGCCCGAAAAAGACCTGGGCCGGCACGGTGGCGGGCTGGATTGCGGCGGCGGTGCTGGGGTTTGGCTTTGCGCTGTGGCAGGGCCGGGGCTGGGGGCTGATCCTGATCTCACCCCTAGTCGCCTTCGCCGGGCAGTTGGGCGATATCGCCGAAAGCTGGCTCAAGCGGCGGGCCGGGGTCAAGGATGCCTCCAGCCTGATCCCCGGTCATGGCGGCGTGCTCGACCGGTTTGATGCGCTGATCGGGGCGGTGCTGGCGGTGCGGTTGCTGGAACTGGTGCTGCCCTTGCCGTTGGGGTTGGCCGGATGACCCGGCGAATTTCAATTTTTGGCGCGACCGGGTCGATTGGCCAAAGCACTTATGATTTGGTGCGCCGGTGTGACCCGGGCCGTTATCAGGTCGTGGCCTTGACCGGCGGGCAGAATGTGGCGCGACTGGCCGCGATGGCGCGGGCGCTGCGGGCCGAGGTCGCGGTGATTGCCGATGAGGCTTTGCTGGGCGACCTGCGCGCAGCCTTGGCGGGGTCGGGGGTGGCGGCGGCTGCCGGGCCTACGGCGCTGGTCGAGGCGGCATCGCGTCCGACCGATTGGGTGATGTCGGCGATTGTCGGCGCGGCAGGTCTGGCGCCGGGGTTGGCCGCATTGCAGGCCGGGGCGACGGTGGCGCTCGCCAACAAGGAGAGCCTCGTGACGGCGGGGCCGTTGATGCTGGCTATCGCAGCCAAACATGGCGCGCGGATCCTGCCGGTCGACAGCGAACATTCCGCGATCTTTCAGGCGCTGGTCGGTGAAGATATCGCGGCGGTCGAACGCATCATCCTGACAGCCTCGGGGGGTGCGCTGCGCGATTGGCCGGTGGAGCGGTTGGCGCAGGCCACGGTGGCCGATGCCTCGGCCCATCCGAACTGGGTGATGGGGCAGAGGATCACGATCGATTCAGCCTCCATGTTCAACAAGGCCATGGAAGTGATTGAGGCGAAAGAGTTTTTTGGGGTGACGCCGGATCAGATTGAGGTGATCATCCACCCGGAATCGATCATCCATTCGGCGGTCGGCTATTGCGACGGCGCGGTGATGGCCCACCTTGGCGTGCCCGACATGCGCCATGCGATTGGCTATGCGCTCAATTGGCCCAACCGCACGCCATTGCCGGTGGCACGGCTAGACTTAGCGGCCTTGGGCAAACTGACCTTCCTCGCCCCGGACCTCAACCGCTATCCGGCCCTGCGTCTGGCGCGGGAGGTGATGCAGATCGGCGGCATGGCGGGCTGTGTGTTCAACGCGGCCAAAGAGGTGGCGCTGGATCAGTTCATCGCCGGGCGGATCGGGTTCTTGCAGATGGCCCGGCTGGTCGAGGCCACACTTGCGCGGCTTTCAGCCGAAAGCGGTCTTGGAAAAGCCGCAACCAGCCTTGACGATGTGTTGGCGATGGATCACCTCGCAAGGGTGTCAGCGCGGCAAGAAACCATCAGGCAGGGATAGACCATTGGATTTTGCAACACTGGCAGGCAGCCTTGGTGGCACGGTCTGGACGCTGGCGTCGTTTCTGGTGGCGATTGTCATCATCGTGACGGTGCATGAGTTTGGCCATTACATCATCGGGCGCTGGTCGGGCATTCATGCCGAGGTGTTCTCGCTGGGCTTTGGCAAACCGCTGTGGAGCCGGGTCGACCAGCGCGGCACCCGCTGGCAGGTGGCGGCCATTCCCTTGGGTGGCTATGTGAAGTTCATCGGCGATGCGGATGGCGCGTCGCGGCCCGACCCGAATGCACTGACCGGCCTGTCCGATCAGGAAAAGCGCCACACGATGCAGGGCGCGCCGATCTGGGCCCGTTCGGCCACGGTGATCGCCGGACCGGCGGCAAATTTCATCCTGGCGTTTTTGTTGTTCCTCGCGGTCATTCTGTGGCGCGGCGTGGCGGTCGATCAGCCGTTGATCGGCTCGTTGCGCGATGTGCCGTTTTCCGGGCCAAGCTTGCTTGCGGGCGATCTGGTGACCGCGATGGACGGCGAGGCGACCCCCGACCTGACCAGCTATTTCAAGGTGGCCGATGGGTTGAGCGATAAGCCGAAGGTCAGCTATCAGGTCACCCGGAAGGGTCAGACCTTGACGGTGGATGGCCCGAACCCCTTGCCGCCCTTGGCCGAAAGTGTGCAGCCCGAAAGTGCGGCGATGGATGCCGGGATTGCGGCGGGCGATGTGGTCTTGAAAGCTGCGGGCCGCGATATCGCCAGTTTCAGCCAGTTGCCCGGTCTGGTCGAGGCGACCGGCGGCAAGCCGATTGACCTGACCCTGTGGCGGGCCGGCAAGACGTTCGATGTGACGATGACGCCGCGCCGCAAGGATTTTCCGACCGCCGATGGCGGGTTTGAAACGCGCTGGATGCTCGGCGTCTCGGGCGGGGTGCTGTTCGAACCGGTGGCGCGCAGCCCCGGTCTGGGCGAGGCTGCGGGGATTGCCTGGC
>JAYTQA010000185.1:0-11132 GCA_043746955.1 bacterium
ACCTCGTCGGAACGGTCTGCGACCTCTTCCCACAACATGAATGCCAAAACTACTTCCACGCCGCAGGATATGAAACCAAATGAAGGCGACACGCTCTAGAACAGCGCTGTGGTGATCCGGAGGAGCGTCTTGATAAAGCGCAACAGTCCTGCAGGCCTAGCCCCTGCGGCCACAGAACCTGCCGCCCCGAAAGCCAGAACGACGGTTACTACCGCCAGTTGCTCGTGCGGGCGGATCAGGCCGACATAGTACACTTCACCAACGCGGTGCCAGAACCTGCAGTGTCTTGCGCGTTGTCGGTGGCCAAAGCCTGCGAATGTTGCACGCCTCCCAGCAGTACCGCTGGCACCGACGGCAAGCCGTCACGACCCGTAATGGCAACGTCAAACCCTGCGACTAAACCGGTAAGTGTTAAGATCATGACCTGATGCGGGGCGACTTAAGGCATTGGTTGCAAAGCGAAAAGGTGTGGTCAACGCTCATCCGACAAACTCTTCCCGTGCATAGCCTTGCAGGTACAAAAGGGCAGTCAGATCGCCGTGATTGACCCGCACTTCGCATTGCGCCGCGACCATGGGTTTGGCGTGAAGCGCCACACCCGTCCCTGCGGCGCTCAACATGCCTAGATCGTTGGCGCCGTCGCCCACGGCCAACGCCTCTGCCGGTGTAATGCCAAGACAGGCGCTAATCTGTTGCAAGGCGGCAACCTTCGCGGCTTTGCCGAGGATCGGGTGGGCCACTTCTCCGGTCAGATGGCCATTGGAGGTCAGCAAGGTGTTCGCGCGGTTTTCGTCAAAGCCCAGACGGTCGGCGATCTTGCCAGTGAAAGCCGTGAAGCCACCCGACACAAGGGCGGTATACGCCCCGTTGGCCTTCATTGTCGCCAACAGGGTTGGACCGCCCGACGTCAAGGTGATCCGGTCTTGCAGGACGGTGGCGATGGCAGCAGTCGGAAGACCCTTCAGCAGGCCAACGCGTTCTTTCAGTGCTGCTTCAAAATCCAGCTCGCCGTTCATCGCGCGGGTGGTGATCGCCGCCACGAGCGCGCCAACACCCGCCGCGTCGGCAAGCTCGTCGATGCATTCTTGTTCGATCATCGTGCTGTCCATATCGGCGATCAGCAGGCGCTTTTTGCGACCTGTGGCGGGCTGGATCACCAAATCGACGCCCAGGCCTTGCATCGCCTGCCACACCTCCCAGCGGTTGGCTGGCATCGCCGCCAGCGGGAATTCGGCGGCCACCCCCGGATCAAGCCAAACCGCATCGCCACCGCCCCAGGCATTGCGCAAGCTTTCCGCCATCACACGTTCCAGCACCGGATGATCGGGGTGGGTCAGCAAGGTGGCGATGAACATGGGCAGGTTTCCGATAGTGGAGCGTTGGGTCGCAATTTCGCGCTATTGCGGCGCTTTACGCTGATTTTTCAGCTTGCACCAGTGCGGGCCTCCCCGTAAATCCGGCGGCGGGACACCCCTCCCCACCGGGGGGCAATTATCTGGAAGGATACCATGATTGACCTGACCGCTCCGGCGTTGCGCCCGGCTAACCCGCGCTTCTCTTCTGGCCCATGTGCCAAAATCCCCGGATATTCGCTTGATATGCTTGGTGACGCCCCGTTGGGCCGGTCGCACCGGGCTGCCGTTGGCAAGTCCAAGCTGGCAGAGGCGATCAATCTAACCCGCGAGATTCTGGGCGTTCCTGCCGATTACCGCATTGGCATTGTGCCTGCGTCGGACACCGGGGCTGTTGAAATGGCGATGTGGTCCCTTTTGGGCGCCCGTCCGGTAGAGATGCTGGCTTGGGAAAGCTTTGGTGAGGGTTGGGTGACCGATGCGGTCAAGCAACTGAAGCTGAACGCCAAGATCAAGGTTGCGCCCTATGGGCAGATAGTTGATTTCGCTACCGTCAATTTCGACAGCGATGTGGTGTTTACCTGGAATGGCACGACCTCGGGTTGCCGGTTGCCGAATGGCGATCGGATTCCGGGGCTGCGTCAGGGCCTTACGATTTGCGATGCGACCTCGGCTGCCTTTGCGATGGTCCTGCCTTGGGACAAGCTGGATGTGGTGACGTTCTCTTGGCAGAAAGTGCTGGGGGGTGAGGGTGCCCATGGCATGCTGATCCTGTCACCGCGTGCTGTGGAGCGGCTGGAAAGCTATACCCCCGCCTGGCCGCTGCCGAAGATTTTCCGCATGACATCGAAAGGTAAGGTCATTGAGGGGATTTTCGCCGGTGAGACGATCAACACCCCTTCGATGCTCGCGGTCGAAGATTACCTCGTGTCGCTGAAATGGGCCAGGTCGGTCGGCGGGCTGAAGGGTCTTGTGGACCGCGCTACCGCCAACGCCAAGACGGTTTGGGATTTCTGCGCTGCCAACCCGTGGATTGCCAATCTGGCTGAGACGGCGGACATCGCCTCCACCACCAGCGTTTGCCTGAAATTCACCGACCCGCGCATTAAAGATGGTGAGGCCTTTGCCAAAGCCGTGGCCAAACGGATCGAGAAGGCCGGGGCGGGCTTCGATATGGGGGCCTACCGCGATGCGCCGCCGGGGTTGCGGATCTGGTGCGGCTCCACCGTGGAAACCGCCGATGTGCAAGCCCTGATGCCGTGGATCGCCTACGCCTTTCACGCCGAAATCGCCGCGCAATAATTCCGTAGGGCGCGCTTCTGCGCACCTTCCCGCCCCCCAATTCACAGGAGCCTCCCATGGCACCCCGCGTTCTCGTGTCCGACGAACTCTCTGAAACCGCTGTGCAAATCTTTCGCGACCGTGGGGTCGAGGTCGATTACATGCCCAAACTTGGCAAAGACAAAGACGCGCTGGCCGCGATCATCGACCAGTATGATGGCCTTGCCATCAGGTCCGCCACCAAAGCCACCGAAAAGCTGCTGGCGGGTGCCGCGCGCCTCAAGGTGATTGGTCGGGCGGGCATTGGCGTGGACAATGTCGACATCCCAGCAGCCTCCAAAAAGGGGGTGATCGTGATGAACACGCCTTTCGGCAACTCGATCACTACCGCCGAACACGCCATCGCCATGATGTTCGCCGTGGCGCGGCAGATTCCGGAAGCCAACGCCTCCACACAAGCCGGCAAATGGGAAAAGTCGCGGTTTATGGGGGTGGAGTTGTTCAACAAGACCCTTGGCGTGATTGGCGCGGGCAATATCGGCGGCATCGTCTGCGACCGTGCTGTGGGGCTGAAGATGAAGGTCGTGGCCTATGACCCGTTCCTGTCGGATGAACGCGCCAAGACGCTTGGTGTCCATAAGGTCGAACTGGACGAGCTGCTCTCCCGTGCCGATTTCATCACCCTCCACGTGCCTCTGACCGACAAAACCCGCAACATTTTGTCCCGAGCGGCTTTGGCCAAAACCAAGCCCGGCGTAAGGATCATCAACTGCGCACGGGGTGGGCTGATTGATGAGGCAGCCTTGGCCGAGGCGCTGAAATCCGGCCATGTCGCCGGGGCGGCGCTGGATGTGTTTGAGGTGGAGCCTGCCACCGAAAGCCCGCTGTTCGGTATGGCCAATGTCGTCTGCACGCCGCACCTAGGCGCTGCCACGACCGAAGCGCAAGAGAACGTCGCCTTGCAAGTGGCGGAACAGATGTCAGATTTCCTGTTGACCGGTGCTGTGCAGAACGCGCTCAACATGCCGAATGTCACGGCGGAAGAGGCGGCCGTAATGGGGCCGTGGATCAAACTGGCCGGGCATCTGGGGGCTTTCATCGGCCAGATGACGGACGAGCCGATCCGCGCTATCAACATTCTTTACGATGGCAGAGTGTCGGGGATGAACCTTGCAGCACTCAACCAATCGGTGATTGCCGGAGTGATGAAAACCGCGAACCCGGATGTGAACCTTGTCTCTGCGCCGATTGTGGCCAAGGAACGCGGCATCCAAATCTCCACCACGCGGCAGGACAAGTCGGGTACGTTTGACGCCTATATCAAGGTCACGATGGTGACCGACAAGCGCGAACGCTCGGTCGCGGGCACCTGTTTTTCCGATGGCAAGCCGCGCTTCATCCAGATCAAGGGCATCAACATTGACGCCGAGATTGGCCAGCACATGCTTTACACCACCAACGAAGATGTGCCGGGGATCATCGGTTTGTTGGGCATGACGATGGGCAAGAACAACGTCAATATCGCCAACTTTACCCTTGGCCGGTCGGGTGTCGGGCAGGATGCGATTGCGATCCTGTATTTGGATCAGGCGATTGACCCCAAAGTGGTCGACACGCTGGAATCAACGGGGATGTTTAGCCAGGTCAAAGCCTTGGAGTTTGCCGTGGTGTAACCCCTTGCTCTTTCAAACTTGTCTGAATATCCGGAGGGCCGGGGGCAGGATCCCCGGCCTTTTCCATGGCTGAGGGCAGCATGCACATCTACGTCATCGGCGACATTCACGGCCATCTGGAGCTTTTGAAGGCCGCCCATCACCGGATTGCTGCCGATATGGCGCTGCACGGGCATGCCACGATTGTGCACTTGGGTGATCTGGTGGACCGGGGGCCGGACAGTAAGGGTGTGGTCGAACTCCTGATGACGGGCGTACAGGCGGGCCGGGATTGGGTGGTGATCAAGGGCAACCACGACCGGCTGTTCACTGGTTTCATCAAAAACCCGAAGTGGCACGACCCGGGCTTGAAGTCGGACCACAGCTGGCTGCATCCCAAGATTGGCGGGGCGTTTACGCTGGCCTCTTACGGCGTCAAGAACCCCGCCGACCGACCGGTTGCCCCGGTG
The DNA here is from genome assembly GCA_043746955.1 of bacterium. GTDB lineage: Bacteria > Pseudomonadota > Alphaproteobacteria > Rhodobacterales > Rhodobacteraceae > Stagnihabitans. The sequence goes on from JAYTQA010000185.1 coordinate 4,756, forward strand.
CATGCCGATGCGGTGGCTGCCGTGCCGGAGAGCCATTGCCGGTTTCTGGAGGGCCTGCCGACCAGCGAAACCTTTGACGAGGCAATCTTTGTCCATGCCGGTATCCGCCCCGGCATTGCGCTGCGAGACCAGTCCGAGGATGACCTGGTTTGGATCAGGAAGAGCTTTCTGGAGGATACCCGCGATCATGGCGCGCTGATCGTGCATGGCCACACCGCTATCGCCCAAGCGAACCACTATCGCAACCGCCTGAACATGGACAGCAGTGCGGCTTATGGCGGGCCCTTGTCGGCTGCGGTGATTGAGGGGCGACGGGCGTATTTGCTGACCGATGCGGGCCGTCTGGCTTTGACGCCGTTTTAGGTTTGGTTGGCCGGGGTTTCTGCGCTGAAGTTTGTCGAAACTGCCCTTCGCCCGCCGAAAAAGCGAGGCGTCCACATGTGGACGTTTTTTATAACACACTGATTGTGAACGATTTTCGTTTTTTTGTTAAGGTTTCGTTCAGGAATTCTGGTCAATTCACCGCAGGCCGCTTTTGTCGGGTGTTGGGCTAAAGCGGTTTGCGTTTGATTAGAATCAAACAACCGCTTTACGTCTTTGTTTTTCCGCGCATTTTTTCCGAAAACCGCGTCACACTTTTCGGAATGCGCTTTAGGCCATCATGCGGCGATAGCCGAGCAATGCGGCGGCGGCGCCAAGACTTGCCACCCCCGCGACCAGCCAGAAAAACCCGTGGGGGCCGAAAGCGTCCATCAGGCGGGCATAGGCCAGTGGCGAGAAGATTGCGCCCAACAGACCCACCCCCAGAATGATCGGCGATACGCGCGGATCTGCGCCCATCTTGCGGGTCGCCGTCACATACTCACCCTGAAAAAACAGGCCAGCCGACACGCCCATCATCGGAAAGAAAAACGATGGGCTGATCAGCGCTGCCCCCAAGGCCGTGACGGCAGCAAACCCGATTGCAAAGGTGAAGATGGCGAAGTCGGGGAAGCGGTGGGCGGTCAGGATCAGGACGATCCGCGTGATCAGGGCCGCGACGAAAAACAGGGATAGCAGATTGGCCGCGGTATCCTCCGCCACGCCAGCGCGGATCAGGGCGGTGGGGCCAAGGCCCGCAAGGCTCGCCTCGATGCCGATGGCGATGAGCGCAAAGCCCAGGATCGGCAGGTGCAGGCGGAAGCCTCGTGCGACGCTGGCGGGTGGCAGGCCGGTTTGGGTGATCTTGCCCGATAGCGCCCAGATCAGCGCGGAAATCGCGGCCATCGCCCAGAACACCGGGTGCAGATCGCCGCCCATCAGGGTGAAGCCGTAGGGGGCGAGGATTGCGCCGAACGAGAAGACCGCGTTGAGCATGCTGAGTTTGGAGGCGCCGGTTCCGGCGTAGGCCACCAGAACCCGTGGGTTGAACAGGGCTGCGACCGCGCCGTAGCCGATGCCGAAGACCAAGGCCCCGGCCAGAGCCACGCTCCACAGCGGGGCCATGGCAAGCAGGACTGAGCCAAGTGCCAGCAGGGCTATCCCCATGCGCGGGGTGATCAACGCGCCCTTCAGGTACATCGCGGCAACGCCGCCCAGACAGCCGATCCACAGGGTTGACACCAAGAGGCCAGAGGTTGCGGTGGTGATGTGGAAAGCGCGTTCATAGACTGGCAGCGCCGGGCCAAAGATCGCCATGCCGGCACCGATGATGAAAAAGGTCGCAAGGCCCGACAGGAGCAGGGCCGTCTTGTCGTCAATTGGCATGAGGCCATCCGATGGGTTACCGGGCAGACCTATCCAGCGGTTGGGCGGAGGTCAACCGGGCCCTTACCTCAGGCGCACGCTGGTATGAGCGGACCGTCCCTCTGCATCAATCACCGACAGGGTGATGAAGCCGCGCCCCAGATCGGACAGCAGAAGTGAGGGCTCTTGTTCCGCGCGCAAAATCGGTGTGCCATTGGCGAGCCAGGTGAAGGGGGCGGTGCCGCCGGACACGCGGACCATCAGGCCTTCGGGCAACAGCTCCACCTCGGACCCGTCGGGCGGGAAGCTGACTTGCGGGGCGGTGGCGTCAGGGGCAAAGGCGGCCACACGGCTGCGAAAATGCCGCAGGGGTTGGGGGAGCTGGGTGTTGGCCAGCATCAGCGTATCGGGTGGCGGGGCGGGCTGTGGGTCGAGCGTGGGTTTCAGGCGGGCGAAGGCCTGGAACAGGACCGGGGCAGCGAGGTCAGCGCCGAACGCGCCCGGCACCGGCGTGCCATCGGCGCGGCCCATCCAGACGCCGATCACATCTTTGCCGTCAAACCCTATCGCCCAGGCGTCACGGTGGCCATAAGAGGTGCCGGTTTTGTAGGCGAGCCGGTTTGACGGTGCACCGGGTGGCGGGGCCAGGCCTGCGAGGATGTCCCCAACCTCCCAAGCGGAGACTTTGGTCATCACACGCTGGCCTTCCGGGTTATCCGCGCCGAAGCTGTGGGTCAGCGGGCGCACGACTCCGCCCCGTGCGATGGCGCTGTAGAGCTGCACCATGTCCTCCAGCGTCACGCCAATGCCGCCCAAGGCGATGGCAAGGCCGGGTTGGCCGGTGGGCAAAGCGGACTTCATCTGCGCCCGGTCCATCGCTTGCAGCAGTTTGGCCGGGCCAAGCGCGTCGGTGAGGGCGACGGCGGGGATGTTGAGCGACATTTGCAACGCCTCCCTCACCCTTATGGTGCCACGGAACTGACGGTCGAAGTTCTGCGGGTGGTAGCCGTTGAAATCGGTAGGCTTGTCGTCGATCAGGGTTTCGGGATGGGCAAGGCCCTCATCGAAGGCGAGGCCATAGATCAGGGGTTTCAAGGTGGAACCGGGGGAGCGGAGCGCGGTCGTCATATCGACAAACCCTAGCCGCTGATCGCCGGTATAGGCGGCGGAGCCGATCGAGGCGAGAATTTCGCCGGTCTGATGATCGGCCACCACGATGCCCAACTGCATGCGGTCCCCCATGCCACGGACGGTGTCGGCGGCGAGGTGTTCCAGCGCGGTTTGCAGGGCTTTGTCGATGGTGGTCTGATGCCGGGTCTGGTCCGGGCTGCCCGCGATGACCCGGTCGGACAAGTGAGGAGCGATAATGGGGAAGGGGCGTCTTTTGGTCGGGACCGGTTCGGTCGCGGCAGAGCGGGCCTGATCGGCGCCGATCAGCCCATCCGACCGAGCCCGGCCCAGAACGCGGTCGCGGGCCGCTTTCACTTCGCCGCTGCGGTCCGGGCGGCGGGTTTCCGGGCTTTGCGGGAGGGCGACCAGAAGGGCTGCTTCGGCGGGCGTCAGGCGGTGCGGTTCCTTGGCGAAATAGGCGAGCGAGGCGGCGCGCACACCTTCGACATTGCCGCCATAGGGGGCGAGGAGGAGGTAGAGCGACAAGATCTGGTCTTTGGTCAGGTGGCGTTCAAGGGCAAGGGCAAGGCGTATTTGACGCAGCTTGCCGTCAATTTTTCCGGTGCCGGAATCCTCCAGCAGCCGCGCGACCTGCATGGTCAGGGTGGAGCCGCCAGAGACGATATGGCCGTTCCAGAGCGCTTGGCCCAGGGCGCGGAGCATGGCTTGCGGGTCGATACCGTCGTGGTCGTAAAAGCGTTTATCCTCGTAGTCCAGCAGCAGGCTGATAAAGAACGGGTCCACCTGTGTCACATCGGTTGCCAGCCGCCATTTGCCATCGGCCACGGTATAGGCGCGCAGAAGCTCGCCGTTGCGGTCCAGCACCTCTTGGCTGGTGGCCAAGGCCAAAGGCGGGATCACGGTGGCGTCAATCCATTGATCCACCCGGTCCCGTGCGAAAGCGGCGAGCCATAGGCCCGCCGCTGCCGTGATGAACCAGCCGCTGCGCATCACTTCGTAACGGTAACCGAGCCTGCGTCCGTATGGGCGTTCAGGTCGGGGCGGTACATATCTTCGACGGTGGCAGCGGGCTGGTGGTATTTACCCGGAGACACCGCACGCAGAATATAGGCGAGGCGGAAGCTGGCGTTGTCGGTGCGGTCGATCGCGGTCAGGAAGCGGTCCTGCCGGAATTCGCTGTGCGCCACATCGGTTGCGAGGTCGAGAAAGTCAAGTTTGCTGACGGAACCACCGCTGATCAGGTCGGGGTTGTCAATCTCGAACCCGGCAGGCAGCGGATCGTTGACCATCAGCCGCGCTTCGCCGCGACCGAAGGGGGTCACCTCCAGCACCGCCACCATGCGGTCCCCGACCTTGGCGCCGTCCAACGCGGCAGGCTGGCCATCCATCGTATAGTAGCTGCGGGTGATGGCGTAACCGTTGCCGCCCGCCTGCACCGGATCGGTTGGCACGCCGAAGGTGGTGACGGTCAGCGTGGTCTTGTCGCTGTCGTTCTTGACCACCACCGGATCGCTGAAGCTGGCGTCCAGCACCTTGACCAGCGGGCCTTTGGCGGGCTGGCCGTTCAGGGTGATACCCGCGCCGTCCGGCATGCCGATCAGGGCGTTCGCGGCCAGAAGGGACCATGTGGCCTCTTGCGTGGACAGCGCACCTTGGGTGGCGATGCGGTTGGTCAGCGCCTCACGGTCGATGACTTTGGAACCGGACTCCACGGCCAAGGTCAGCACGGCTGCGGCATCGCGGAACGGGGTGCCGTAGTCGGCACGCATGATCTGGTCTTCTTTGGTGGGCAGACCCTCGAGCGCCTTGACCGCTTTGGCGAACATCGCATCGGCGCGCGGTTGGTCGCCGTAACTGGCCAATGCCGCACCCAGTTGGGCCATAGCAGTGGGCGTGGCAAAGGCGTCGCCCTTGACATCGCCATAGTAGCGCAGGTCACCGACCGCCGCCGCACCTTCACGGGCGAGGACCATCAGCGCATAGGCCAAAGGCTCGCCGCCTTTATCGAAATCGGCATAGTAGTTAACTTGGTTGCGCAGGTTATCCAACGCGTTGCGGAAGGCCTGGTCGGGAACCGTATTGCCTTGCGCCTTTGCGCGCGACAGGAAGTCGGTGACATAGGCATCAAGCCACATGTCGCCACTCCCCGGCTCCCACAACCCAAAAGCACCCGATCCGCTTTGGTTGGTCAGGACGGCGGCGATAGCTTCCTGCACGCGGCTTTTGATGTCGCGGGTTCCGGGCAGGTCCATCGCTTGGGCGACTTGATCGAAGTACAGCAAGGGCAGGGCTTTGGAGGTGATTTGTTCGGTGCAGCCATAGGGATAGGCGTTAAGTGCCGCCAGAATTCCAGGCGCGTTCAGCCGGGCAATCGGGCCGATGGCCATCACGGCCCTGCCTGAGCCGGGCCGCAGTCCGGCAAAGACATTCTCGTCAAAGGTAAAGGACTTGCCCTTGGCGAGGTCCAGACGGCTGACCCGAGAGATCACCGGGTCGTCGATTTGCACCGGGACTTTCAGGTCTTTGATCAGCACCTTTCCATCGGGCGTGGTGAGCGAAACCTCAATGGTTTGCACGCCTACCGCATAGGCCTTGACCGGAATTTCGACCACAGCTTTGCCATGGTCTTTCAGATCAACCCCGGCGGGTACTTTGCCGAGGCTCAGGCCGGTTGAGGTGACAGCCAGCGCCATGTGACCTGAGGGGCCGGTGGCATGGACAATCTCCAGCAGCAGGCGGCTTTCATCGCCGGGCTGCATAAACCGGGGCAGGCTGGCGGTGACGACAACCGGGTCACGGACCAGCACGTCGGCATTCGCCGCACCGACGCCGCGCTTGCTCCATGCGACTGCCATCACCTTCACCGTGCCGTTGAAGGCGGGCAAGTCAAAGCTGACGCGGGCGTAGCCGTCGGCTCCGACGGTGATGGGACCGGCGAAGTTGGCGACCAGCTGTTCGGTGGGCGGCGGCGCTTGCAGGCGCGCGTTGGCCCCGGCATCGCCGCCAGAGCGGACCGTGCCTTCCGCGCCGTTAAGACCGTCGATCAAGCGGCCATAGATGTCGCGGATGCCGACGCCCAGTTTGCGCTGGCCGAAGTAGTGGTCTTGCGGATCGGGCGGCAGATAGCCGGTCAGGTTCAGGATGCCTTGGTCGATGGCGGCGACGGTTACGTAAGCCGTGTCGCCGGGTTGGACGCCCTCGACCTTGACCGCGATGTTCAGCGGGCCACGCGGGGCAGCTTCCGGAGCCGTCTCGATCGTCGTCGTCAAAGCCCGGGTGCCGGGGTCGATCTTGGCATAGGCCAGACCCAATGCGCGGGCCGGGTTGCGGCCAGCGGCCACGTCCATCGGGCGGAGCACGGCGGCGGTCACATAGGCGCCGGTGCCCCAGTCATCGGTCACCGGGACCGGGATCAGGTTTTCACCCGCTTTGACGGCAACCTCCTGGTGCGAGACGACCTCGTTTGACAAGACGGTAATCAGCGCCGTGCCAGCCGCGCGGGGCACGATCCGCAGCATGGC
>JAYTQA010000186.1:0-4178 GCA_043746955.1 bacterium
CGATCACCAAGCGGATATTGGAGGCGGGCAAGCACGCCTATTCCGAAAAGCCGCTGGTGCTGACCCTGGAACAGGGCACCACCCTGCGCGATCTGGCCGCTGCCAAAGGCCTGAAGATCGGCTGCGCGCCCGACACGTTCCTGGGCGGCGCGCACCAGCAGGCGCGGGCAATCTTGGACGAGGGCCGCGTCGGCACCATCATCGCCGCCGCTTGCGCTGTGCAAAACCATGGGCCGGAAGGCTGGCACCCGAGCCCCGATTTCTTCTTTTTGCCCGGCGCTGGCCCGATGCTCGACCTTGGGCCTTATTACGTAGCCAACCTGATCAACCTGCTTGGTCCGGTCAAGCGGGTCGGAGCGCTCACCTCGTCGTCGTCAGCCAGCCGGACCATCGGGTCGGGCGCGCGGGCGGGCGAGACGGTGTCCGTCAAGACCCCGACCAACATCCATGCCCTTCTGGAGTTCCACAACGGTGCCACCGTGCAGCTTTCCACCTCGTGGGATGTCTGGTCGCACCGTCGCGCACATTTTGAATTCTACGGCACCGAAGGCACGCTGTACGTCCCCGACCCCAACTTCTTTGGCGGCACGGTCGAAATGGCGGGCCGTGATGGCAAGATCAGCGCCGTGGCACCGTGGGACCACCCGTTCGGCAAAACCAACCAGGACAGCCCGCGCGGCCCGTTGGCCAACTACCGCACCGCCGGTCTGGCCGATATGGCGGTGGCGCATATGGAAGGCCGCGAGCACCGCTGCTCGCTGGAGCGGACGCTGCACGGGGTCGAGGTGATGACCGCCTGCATCGGCTCCGGTGCCTCGGGCCAGTTCATGACGATGACCACGACCTGCACCAGGCCGCAGGCTTTGGGGATTGCCGAGGCGCAGGCTTTGCTGGCGTAGGCTTGCCGGGGCCCCAGATTTTTGCCCGAAGAATCTGGGCCCAACAATCTGGGCCCAACAATCTGGCCCCAACAATCTGGCCCCAACAATCGGGAGCCAACAATCTGGCCCGAAGAATCTGGCCCCAGCGGAGGCCCGGATCCGAACCGTCCGGTTTTTGCCAGAAAAATTGGGACGCCGGGCGCTGCCAGTGCGGGGCCGCTCGCTAACCGATCCCGCCGTCAGGTCGATCTGACCGGGGCCAAGCCGCCTCGTCCCCGGTTGACGCCGATTTCCTGGCTTGATTGCCACCGAAAAGCCGTCATAACGCTGTTTGATCAAACCGGACACCTGATGAACGACACGCGCAAGATCCCGACCCACGAGGTCACGTATGCCCGCCTGCGGGACATGATCCTGTTTGGCCTCCTGGAACCCGGCCAACCGATCACGATTCAGGGGCTGATCAACGACCTTGGCGCGGGCATGACCCCGGTGCGCGAGGCGATCCGGCGGCTGGCTGCCGAAGGCGCCTTGCTGCCACAGGGCAACCGGCGGGTGACGGTGCCGAAGCTGACCGCTGGCCTGCTGGATCAGATTGCCTTCGCCCGGCTGACGATTGAGCCGAAGCTGGGCGAACTGGCGGCGGCCAACCTGACGCCTGCGCTGATTGCCCGGCTTGAGGCGATTGACGGCCAGGTTGATGCGGCGATCACGGCGGGCGAGGTTTCGGCCTATCTGGAACGCAACCACGCCTTCCATTTTGCGCTGTATGAAGCGTCGGACGCGCCGGTTCTGGTCGATATGGCGCGCTCACTTTGGCTGCGGTTCGGGCCGTCCTTGCGGGTGGTTTGCGCGCGGGCCGGGGCGTTTGCACTGATCGACCGGCATAAAGAGGCGCTTGCGGCGATGACGGCGGGCGACGGGGCGGCGCTGGCGCAGGCCATGCAATCTGACATCGCCCAGGGGGTCGATCAGGTGCGGCTGGCGCTCAACCGGGGCGAAATCTGACACTGGGCAGGGGGTCAATCGGGTACGGCTCGCGCCGGACCGCGCTGAAATCTGACGCCGGGACCGCCAACCCAATAATTTGATCAAATTCCTTGAACCGCACCGAATTTGATCATAAACTGATCCCAAGGGCCCCATGCGACCAGCAGATTCGGGCCAGACATTTTCCCAACCCAAGGCGGGGTCACCATGAACAAGATCACCAACCACATGCCAACGGCCGAACTTCAGGCGCTGGACGCGGCCCACCACATGCACCCCTTTACCGACAACTCCGCGCTGGCCAAAAAGGGCGCGCGGATCATGAAATCGGCCAAGGGGGTCTGGCTGACCGACACCGAGGGCCACCGGATCATCGACGGCATGGCGGGGCTTTGGTGTGTCAACATCGGCTACGGCCGCCCCGAACTCGCAACGGCTGCGGCCCGGCAGATCGAGGAGTTGTCCTATTACAACACCTTCTTCCAGACCAGCCATATTCCTGCGATTGCCTTGGCCGCGAAGCTGGCCGAACTGGCCCCCGGCGATCTGAACCACGTTTTCTTCGCCGGCTCCGGGTCGGAAGCCAATGATACCAACATCCGCATGGTACGGCGCTATTGGGACATCAAGGGCCAGCCGACCAAGCGGGTGATCATCGGTCGCAAGAATGGCTATCACGGGTCAACCATGGGCGGCGGCAGCTTGGGTGGCATGGCCTCGATCCATGCACATGGTGGGATGATCGACGGGATTGTCCATATTGGCGAGCCGAACTGGTGGGCGCAGGGTGGCGATATGACGCCGGACGCCTTCGGCCTCATGCGCGCGCAAGAGCTGGAAGCCAAGATTTTGGAGTTGGGCGTCGAAAACGTCGCGGCCTTTATTGGCGAGCCGGTGCAGGGTGCCGGTGGCGTGATCATTCCGCCTGCCAGCTATTGGCCCGAAGTTCAGCGCATCGTCGACCAATACGGCATCCTGTTGATTGCCGACGAGGTGATTACCGGCTTTGGCCGCACCGGCAACTGGTTTGGCAGCCAGACCTATGGCATTCGCCCACATATCATGACGATCGCCAAGGGTCTGTCCTCGGGCTATATCCCGATCGGCGGCTCGATTGTCTGTGATGAGGTGGCCGAAGTCATCGGCTCGGCGGGCGATTTCAACCACGGTTACACCTATTCCGGTCATCCGGTCGCGGCGGCGGTGGCTTTGGAAAACCTGCGGATTATCCAGGAGGAACATATTGTTGAGCATGTCCGCAACGTGGCTAACCCCTATTTGTGGAAGCTGTGGAAGGGTCTGGAGGACCATCCGCTGGTCGGTGAGGCGAAGCTGGTCGGCCTGATGGGCTCGATTGCCTTGACGCCCGACAAAGCCGCCCGCGCCAAGTTCGCCTCGGAAACCGGCACGGTCGGCTACCGCTGCCGCGAGCGGTGTTTTGCCAATGATCTGATCATGCGGCACGTCGGCGACCGGATGATCATTTCGCCACCTTTGGTGATCACGCCGGACGAGATTGATATTCTGATGGCCCGCGCGCGGAAGTCTTTGGACGAATGCTATGCCGGACTGAAGGCGGACGGGCTGCTGAAGGCGGCCTGACCAACTATTGCGGGTTTGCTCGTCAGGCCCGCGATTTTTGTGGATGGTGAACCGCTGCGGTTAGCCCCAGCGGCCCTCGAAATCCTCTGGCACCAGCACATTTTCACGCCCGAAATCCGGGGCCTTTTGCACACCGCAGAGCGCCATCGTGGTGTCGATTTCCTTCTGGATCACCTGTAACGCAGCAGTCACGCCGGCTTGCCCCATCGCCCCCAGGCCATAGAGGTAACTGCGCCCGATGAAGGTCGATTTTGCCCCCATCGCCAGCGCTTTCAGCACGTCTTGGCCTGACCTGATGCCGCCGTCCAGATAAACTTCCATCTGGTCGCCCACGGCGCGCGCGATTGCGGGCAGGCTGCGAATGGTCGACAAAGCGCCGTCCAACTGCCGCCCGCCGTGGTTGGAAACCAGGATCGCATCGGCCCCCACACCCAAAGCAGCCCGCGCATCCTCGGCATCCAGAACACCTTTCAGGATCAGCTTGCCGCCCCATTTGTCGCGCAATTTCCGCACCTTGCCCCAGTCGAGCAGCGGATCGAAGTTGGCGTTCGACCAGGTGTTGAGGTCTTGCAGACTGACCACACCCTTGGCATGACCCACCACATTGCGAAAGGTCCGGCGCGGCGTGCGCGCCATGTCCAGCGACCATCCGGGGTGCAGCGCCATGTCCAAGAGGTTGCGCGGTGTCAGCTTCGGCGGGGCGGT
>JAYTQA010000187.1:0-4173 GCA_043746955.1 bacterium
CTGGCAGGCCGATTTGCTGGCCATGTCGGGCGGCTTCACCCCGGTGGTCCACCTCCACATGCAAGCCGGCGGCGGCGCGCTCGATTGGGATGCGGCCAGCCAGTCGTTTCTGCCGGGTACGGCGCGGCAAAATGTTACATCGGTTGGTGCCGCCGCCAGCGCTGCGCCGGTCGGTCCGACCCCGCAGCCCGAGAACCCGCAGAAAGCCTTCATCGATTTCCAGAACGACGTTTCGCTGGGCGATGTCGATCTCGCATGGGCCGAGGGATACCGCTCGGTCGAGCACCTCAAGCGCTACACCACGCTGGGGATGGCGACCGATCAGGGCAAGACCGGCAATGTTCTGGGTCTGGCGCTGATGGCGGAACTGACCGGCAAGTCGATCCCGGAAACCGGGACCACGGTGTATCGCCCGCCTTATACTCCCGTGGCTTTGGGGGCGCTTGGCGGGCGGGCACGCGGCCGCGAATTCAAGCCGTTCCGGCTGACCCCCAGCCACCAATGGGCGGCGGAGCAGGGTGCAGCCTTTGTCGAGGTCGGCTATTGGCTGCGCACGCAATGGGTGCCCAAGCCGGGTGAGACCGAATGGCGGCAGTCGGTTGACCGCGAGGTGCTGGCGACTAGGGCTTCAGTCGGGATTTGCGATGTGACGACCTTGGGCAAGATCGACCTTCAGGGCACCGATGCGGCGGCTTTCCTCGACAAGGTTTATGCCAATACATTCAGCACCCTGGCTGTCGGCAAATGCCGCTATGGCCTGATGCTGCGCGAGGATGGCATGGTGTTTGACGATGGCACCACAGCGCGGATCGGCCCGCATGAATATGTGATGACCACCACCACGGCCAACGCGGTCACGGTGTTCCGGCATCTGGAGTTCTGCCGCCAATGCCTGTGGCCGGATCTGGATGTGCAATTAATCTCCACCACCGAGGCTTGGGCGCAGTTTTCGGTGGCCGGGCCCAATGCGCGGAAATTGCTGGCGAAGGTGGTCGATCAGGATATTTCCGACGCCGCTTTCCCTTATATGGCGGCCGGGAATATCACGGTGGGCGGCCTGCGGGCGCGGCTGTTCCGGATCAGCTTTTCGGGTGAACTCGCCTATGAAATCGCGGTGCCGACGCGGTACGGCGATGCGATGATCCGGGCCCTGATGGCAGCCGGGGCGGAGTTTGGCGCGGTGGTTTATGGCACCGAAGCGCTTGGCGTGCTGCGGGTCGAGAAGGGCCATGTCGCGGGCAATGAGCTGAACGGCACCTCAACCGCCTTGAACATGGGCTTGGGCAAGATGGTCAGCCGCAAGAAGGATTGCGTCGGCATGGTGCTGAGCCAGCGCGAGGGCATGGTGCGGGCGGATGGCTTGCGGCTGGTGGGCGTGAAGCCGGTTGATCCGGCACAACCGTTGAAAGCCGGCAGCCATTTGCTGAAGACCGGGGCTGCGGCGGTGGCCGAGCAGGACGATGGTTGGCTGACCTCGATGGTCTATTCACCGCATCTGGGCAGCCACATCGCTTTGGGCTATCTGAAGAACGGTGCCAACCGGTTGGGCGAAAAGATGCGGGCGATCAACCTGTTGGCCGGGACTGACACCGAAATTGAAATCGTGAGCCCGCATTTCATCGACCCTGAGGGGGAGCGTCTTCGTGGTTGACCTTATCCTGAAACCGCTGACCGCTTTGGGGCATGACGCCCCGGAAATCGTGACGATCGGGCGGTGGACGATTACCGAACGGGCGGATGTGGCACTGGCCTCGCTTGCGGTGCGGCGCGGGCGGTTGGGCGATCTGCAGGCGGCGGCGGCGGGCGCGGGCGTGCCGCTGCCCGGCCCCGGAAAGGCCGAAACCGGGGCCATTTATGGCGCGTTCTGGCTGACGCCGCAGATGTGGATGGTGCAAGCGCCCTTTGCCGACCACCCGGATATTCGCGCCGATCTGCTGGCCGTGTTTGGTGATGCGGCCTCGATCACCGAACAGACCGACGCCTGGGTCGGGTTCGATCTGGCGGGTCCGGATTTGGTGCGGGGGCTGGAACGGCTGTCGAACTTTGATCTGGGCCAGGCAGCGGCGGGGACCGCCACCCGCACCGTCATTGAACATCTGGGCTGCTACCTGATCAAGCGGGCGGACAGTCAGGTGACGCTCTACGGCCCGCGCTCCTCGGCCCAAAGCCTGCACCATGCGCTGATGGTGGCGCTGCGGTCGGTCAGGTGAAGCCTGATGGTTCAGCTTGTCGGAGCGGCACTTTTTTCCCTATAGTAAACTTAATGGTGTTTTTGGGCGATAAAACATGACCGATGACCCGATTCCGTTTCTGCCGCGCGGCAAACCCGCGCTCAGCCAAGACCCGCACAAGGTGCGCGACATTTCCGAACGCAATCTGGAGGCCGCAATCGGGCGCGAGGTGCGCGCCTTCCGACGCCAACAAGGCCTGACAGTGGCGGATTTGGCACAGGTCACCGGGCTGTCGATCGGGATGCTGTCGAAGATTGAAAACGGGATTACCTCGCCCTCGCTGACCACCTTGCAGGTGCTCAGCCATGCGTTTTCGGTGCCGGTGACCGGGTTTTTCAAAAGCTATGAGGAACGCCGCGAGGTGCAGCATGTCCGCTCCGGCGACCATATCGAGGTCGAGCGGCGCGGCACCCGGGCCGGGCATCAGTATAACCTTCTGGGTCATATCGGCTCGAACAATTCCGGCGTGGTGGTGGAGCCCTACCTGATCACGCTGTCGACCGAGGCGGATGTGTTTCCGACCTTCCAGCATGAAGGACTTGAACTCTTGTACATGCTGGAGGGCGAGGTCACCTACCGGCATGGCGATAAGCTGTTTCATCTCAAACCCGGCGACAGCCTGTTTTTCGACGCCGACGCGCGCCATGGGCCGGAGATTCTGCACCAGTTGCCGGCGCGGTATTTGTCGGTGATCTGTTATCCGCAGGGCTGACAGGCGCCTCGGACCGCTCCCACCCACCCACCCCGCGCTCCGAGGCGCGGCAGATGGCGCGGCAGATGGTGCGCTTGCGGCCGACCCCGGCGGGTTTCACACCCTCCGGACCTCCCGTGGGATATTTGTGCCGGTATGAAACCGGTCAGGCGGTGCCGGTTTGGGCCTTGGTCCAGATGGCCCGGCGCAGGCGGGCGGTGCGGTAGGCGTCGGGCAGCGACAAAGCGTAGACGAAAAGGCCGCCCGCGAGGTGACCGATCCGGGAGGCTTCGCTCGGGGCGGTGATCAGGGTGATGGTGCCCAGCAGGGCTGCAAAGAACAGGAACATCAGGCCGCGCAGCGGTTGACGGTTCAGCACCTGGCCGCAGCCGGGCAGCAGGATCGCTACGGCGAGCACCAGATAGGGCTGCGGCGGTTTGGTCATGCCGGGTGGTTCGGGCCAAGGGCTTCGTGCAGAGAGGCCAGCGCCTCGAGCAGCCGTTTCAGCCGACCGGCTGGCAGCGCGGTGCGGCCAAGCTCAGCGTCGCGGAAGATCAGATAGGCTGTGCGTTCCGCCTCCTCGGCCAGCACGACGAGGCGCAGGCCTTTGGGCGACAGAACGGCCTCTTTCACTGCCGGGTCAGTGAACAGGCTGGCGAGCCGCACCATCACGGCGGGCGGCGGCAGGGTTGCGGCATCGGTGCAACGCAAGGTGCAGTCGGAGCGGAACCCGGCGGGCAAAGCCACCTCGACCGGCATTTGGCCAAAGGTCGAGAAGCTTTCGTGACCAGACGCCCGGGCCATGACATGGGTTTCGCCGGTCAGCGGTTGGAGGTCGGTCAGGGTGACCATGACCCAGAGTGCGGGCAGTTTGCGGAAGGTCAGGGTGTCGGGCACCGCTTGCAGGTCGAAGGTCAGGCCCCGGTAGCGGCCCGCGACCCGGGCAAAGCCGGTCGGCTGGATCTGCTGGCGCTGGTCGGTCAGCAGGTTAGCGCTTGCGGCGAAATAGCCGGCCCGACTGGCTTGGCGGGCGGGCGCGGCGGTCAGCAGCGTGCGCAAGCTGCGGATGCACCAGAGGCCAAGGCCGAGTGCGAGTAACAGCAGGATCAGCCGGGACATTCTGGCAACTTTCTGGGGACACGCTCGGGCCCCTCAGCGGGCACTCTGGGGCATCTCTGGGGCATCTCTGCGGCCTTTGCGGAACCGGCCCGCCGTGGTGGCGGGCCGGGGTTGCATCTGGGCTTTAATACC
>JAYTQA010000188.1:0-11050 GCA_043746955.1 bacterium
TTGACCTTGTTGATCGGCGGTGCGGCGCAGGGCTGGCATCTGGGCAAGGGTGCGGTGGCCGACAGGGTGGCCGATTGGCGGAGCCATGCCGCGCGCGGGGTTTTTCCCTTGCCGCATCCGTCCTGGCGCAATACCGGCTGGCTGAAACGGAACCCCTGGTTTGGCACCGAACTGGTGCCGCAGTTGCGGGTGGCAGTGGCCAAGGTGCTGGAGGCGGAATGAGCGGTCTCGATCAGGGTTCTGCGACGGTGCAGCAAGGTCGCGGGGCCGAGGATTGGGCGCTTGTAACCCAAGGGTTGCCAGCGCAATGACGGCGTTGGACCGGGCCTATGCGGCGATGCAACGGGGTGGTGAGCCGGAGGCTTTGGCATTTTGGCATATACTCGCGGATGCGGAATTGTTTCTGGTGCTGGAGCGCGAGGCCGTCGGCGAAGGGATGACGCCGCGGGTGTTTGACCTCGCCGACGGGCCGTTGCTGCTGGCGTTTGACAGTGAGGAGCGGCTGGCCGGTTTTAGTGCTAACCCGGTGCCCTATGCCGCTTTGCCGGGCCGGGTGGTGGCGGGGCAACTGGCGGTGCAGGGGCCCGGGCCAAAGTTGGGTTTGGGGCTGAACCTTGGCACCGGTGCGCCGAGCGAGGCGATTTTGCCCGCCGAAGCGATGGCCTGGCTGGCGCAGATGCTGACCCAGGGCGATCCCGAACCAACCGAGGCGCGGATTGTGCGGCTGGCTGCGCCGCATTTGCCACCGGGGCTGCTGGCGGCATTGTCCGGGTTGTTACCGGTGGGCGTAAGCGCTGCTTTGGCGCAAGCGGACTATGGCGGCGGCGGGCGCGGACATCTGCTTGCGGTGAGCGGGCTTGCGCTACCGGACGAGGTGCGGCTGGCGCGGGCGGTGACCGAAGCTTTGGCGTTTTCCGGCCTGGATGCGGCGGCGCTGGATTTGGTGTTTCTGGACCCGCAGGCGGCGCTGTTTGGGCAGATTGCGGCGGCGGGTCAGGTTCTGGAGCCTGTCGTGCAGGCGGTGGCGGTCGAGGCCACCCCGGTTGTGCGCCAAGGGCCGGGGACCGATCCGAACCGGCCTCCGCGTTTGAAGTGAGGCGCGTTGGCCGGGCATCGGCGGTGAAAATATGTGGGGTATTATTATACCGTATATGCCAACGCATTGATTATGAACGGTTTAAACTTTGGCGCGCCCCTTGACTTGGCAACGCCGCTTCAGCGATAAGCCGCCATCGACGATCACGGCGGCCTGCCCGCCCCAAACCTTAGGTTCCGATATGA
This sequence comes from bacterium, assembly GCA_043746955.1. Taxonomy (GTDB): domain Bacteria; phylum Pseudomonadota; class Alphaproteobacteria; order Rhodobacterales; family Rhodobacteraceae; genus Stagnihabitans. Next base: position 1,282 of record JAYTQA010000188.1, read on the forward strand.
AAACCTTCACCGCAACGCCTGCGGATATCGTGAAGAAGTGGGTCCTGATTGACGCGGAAGGCGTCGTTCTGGGCCGCCTCGCCACGCTGGCCGCATCCATCCTGCGCGGCAAGACCAAGCCGACCTTCACGCCCCATATGGACATGGGCGACAATGTCATCATCATCAATGCCGAAAAAGTCCAGATGACCGGGACCAAGCGCAAAGACAAAACCTACTACTGGCACACCGGCCACCCGGGCGGCATCAAGCAGCGCACCGCCGAACAAATCCTCGAAGGCGCCCACCCGGAGCGGATCGTGGAAAAAGCGGTCGAACGGATGATCTCGCGCAACCGCCTTGGCCGCGTCCAGATGACCAACCTGCGGGTCTATGCGGGCGCTGCCCATCCGCATGAAGCCCAAACCCCCGAGGTCATCGACATCAAAGCGATGAACCCGAAGAACACCCGGAGCGCATGATCATGGCCGACATCAAATCCCTCGACGATCTGAAATCGGCCGTTGGTGCGGCAGCCCCGGTGCAGGCTTTGGCCCCGGTGCGGGTCGCGGTGCGTGACAAGCTCGGCCGCGCCTATGCGACCGGCAAGCGCAAGAACGCGATTGCGCGGGTCTGGATCAAGCCCGGTTCCGGCAAGGTCGTGGTCAACGGCAAGACGATGGCGGAATATTTCGCCCGCCCGGTGTTGCAGATGATCCTGCGCCAGGCGTTTACCGTGGCCAACGTGGACGGTCAGTTCGACGTGATGGCGACGGTCAAGGGTGGCGGGTTGTCCGGACAAGCTGGTGCTGTCAAGCACGGCGTCTCCAAAGCGCTGCAACTTTACGAACCCGCCCTGCGCCCGGCTTTGAAAGCCGCAGGCTTCCTGACCCGCGACAGCCGCGTGGTGGAACGCAAGAAGTACGGCAAGGCGAAAGCCCGCAAGAGCTTCCAGTTCTCCAAGCGCTAAGTTTGGGTGGCAGTTTGGCAAAGGCCCGCTGGCAACGGCGGGCCTTTTGGCTTCAGAAGCCTTGCAGTGCGATATCCAGCGCGCGGTTGATCGTATCGGCTTCATGGGCGAGGGAGGCGTGCAAACTGCCAAGGTCCGACTTCGGCAAGGCCAGAAGAAGATGGGTGGCCATAGTCAACGATTTGCCATCGCACACGAACACCGGATTCAATTGGCGGACTGACTGGGGCACGCGATCCTTTGGCAACAGGGGTACCACGATGCGGGTACCAAACGCCGCCAGCAGGTCGGCCTGAACATCCAGCAGATAGCCGCGCTTGCCTAAGTAAACGTCGAACCGGGCCATCAGAACTGGCGCAGGTCGGCCAGCGGCAAGCCGTTTTCCTCAACCCAGACGTTCCAAGCGGCAATCGCCTCGGCATTCTCTGCCTGCCAAGCGCGGGAGATGGCAGCGCGCAGGCCGTCTTCAGCGGCGCGACTGAGGTTGACATTCAGCGCTTTAGCTTCGGTCAGAAGATTGGCATCGACCGACAGGTTGACGGGTTTGCGGGTGGCGGGCATGGCAACCTCATGTGCATGATCTATGCGCATCGTGCGCTTTGCAGGCCCGGTCCGCAACAAAAAAGCGGGCCGCGTGAGCGACCCGAGTTGGGGAGATTTCGGGGAGCATTTCCAGCCAAAGTGGCAACCGGTTTGGCGGGTCGGACATGCGACAAGCGAACCACGGGTTCAGGCGCGCCAGAACGGCTTGGCGGTCTCTTGCATTGCGGCAAAGGGATCAAGGCCGATGTCCTTCAGCATGGTATCGGTCAACCCACGCAAGTCCTTGCGGGTCCGGCGGCGCAAATCCCATTGCACGATGACCAAAGTGGCGCCGAGCAAAGCGCGCGACAAAGGCGGCAAGGGATGGCGGGCCAGATCTTGCAGGGCGCGGGAGGTTACCGGCAGGGCATTCATATCTTTGCTACTTTGTGTTGATACAAGTTTCGATCCTCGATATCCATTAGATACAATGTGCCGGGTAGAATCGCGAGGCGGGAATTGTCATGGATACAATTTGGGCACCTGACCTGGCGCAAGGCTTGCCGAAGTACCTCGCTTTGTCCCAAGCTCTGCGGCAGGCGATCGGCTCCGGTACCTTGGCCGAAGGCACGCAGCTGCCGCCGGTACGTGACCTTGCCTGGGCGATCAAGGTCACACCGGGGACGGTGGCGCGGGCCTATCAGATCGCCACACACGAAGGCTTGTTGCAGGCCACGGTGGGCCGGGGCACGTTTGTGGCGGCCCGGGTTGCGCGTCTTGGCCCGGTGCCGCCCGCGCCCGCCGAACGCGACAGCCGGCCGGTCGCCGGGCGCCTGGACTTGCGCTCGCCCAACCTGCCGGAGGTTGGCCAGTTCGCGGCCCTGGGCGAGGCGATGCGGCGCATCTCCCTGAAGATCGACGCGCAATGGCTGGATTACACCAGTCAATCCGGCGAAGCCCCTTTGCGGGCAGCGGTGTGTCATTGGCTGGCCTCTCGGGTTTTAGGGTCGGTCGGGCCGCAGGATATTGTGCTGACCCATGGCGGGCAGAACGGTGTCTCCCTCATCCTGCAATGCTGTCTGCGCGGCGATCGTCCGGTCGTGCTGGTGGAAGATCTGTGCTACCCCGGTTTCCGTTATGCCGCCCGTCTGGCCCGGGCCGAGGTGCACGGCGTGGAACTGGACGCCGAGGGCATGATCCCCGATGCGCTGGAAGCCGCCTGCCGCCGCTATCACCCCCAAGTTCTGTGCCTTAGTCCCGGGGCGCAGAACCCCACGACCGCCCGGATGTCGGAACCCCGCCGGGCCGAGATTGTATCCCTTGCTCGCAGGTACAATCTGCAGGTGATCGAGGATGAGTGCTATGCGTCGCGCAATTCCGACCGCCCCACGCTACGCGCCTTGGCCCCGGAACGGGTCTGGTACCTGGGCAGTCTGTCGAAATCGGTCTCCGCGGCCTTGCGTTTCGGCTTTGTGGTCTGCCCGACTGCGATGGGCGATGCGGGGCGGCTGACCGCCCAACAAAGTTATTTTGCGCTGTCGCAGGCGGTGTCGGCCCTGTGCCTTGATCTGTTCCAGACCGGGGCCGCGGACGAAATCCGAAACCGGGTTTTGGCCGAATTCACCATCCGCAGCGAGATTGCGGTGAACCTGCTGGGCGCGTTTGACATCTGCTGGCAGCCCGGTCTGCCGTTCGTCTGGCTGAACCTGCCGAGCGGCTGGCGCGCCTCGACCTTTGCGCGGCGGGCGGAGGCGGCGGATGTTTTGCTGCGGCAGGCCGATCAATACGCGATGGTCACCGGCCGCGCGCCCAATGCGGTGCGGATGGCTTTGGCCGGCGATACCTCACGGGCAAGGTTGGAGACGGGTCTGCGGGCGCTGGCCGGGCTGTTGGCCAACCCGCCCAGCGATATGGCGGTTTGACAGGCTGGAGCGACTGTTGCCGGCCAGACTCATTCTGCGCTGCGGCATGGCCAGGGGATTGACGTGAAGCCAAAGTTTCGGCCAATCTTCGCCCAAGGGCATCAGCGAGCAGCAAAAAACCGCCCAACACAAGGAATAAAATGGGACTTCAATCCACGTTTCACGCGCCGCAGGGCACGGATTTCTTAGGCTGGCGGGTCAGCCGCGCCGGTCGGACCGAGATTGTTTATGAGGACGGTGCCGCGCATCGGCAGGTCTGGCGCCTGACCGAAGCCGCCCCGGACGAAAGTCTGGTCGAGGCGATGCAGCTTGCTGTGGCTTCTGCCCATGTGGTGCCCTGCCTGATGGAAGAGTTGAAGAAGCGCGCGATTGCCATCGAAACCGGCATTCTGTAGCGGCCTTTTCGGTCAAAAGCCGTGCTGGCAGCTTAACCCTTGGCGATAGTCCGCATCAAAGAGCTTGCGTGCTGACCCGCAAGCTGCTTAATTTGATCAAACGTTCATACCAACGACGCCATGACTGATGGCAAACGGGGTGAGGGATGGCTGAACCGAGGCAAACGCGCGTCTGGCGATCCGAGGCGGTGGCAGGTTTGGGTTTGCTCAGTCCGACCGCGATCTACGCCATCCTGTTATTGGCAGCGCCGTTGGCCTTCATCATCATTGCCTCGGTCCTGACCGACGGTTACCTCACGATCATCCCGAAACTTCAGCTCTGCAATTATTTCGGCGAATGCGCCTCCTATAAGCTCGGCACTGATGGCACGCTGGTCGTCACCCAACCCTACCTCGGCGCGTGGAGCGATCCGGTCCTGTTTTCCATCATGATGCGGTCGCTGTTCGTCTCGATCCTGGTGACCGCACTGACGGTGGCTCTGGCCTATCCGATGGCGTATTTCATCAGCTTCAACGTCGCACCGGCGCGCAAGGGCATCTGGCTGTTCCTGATCACCATCCCGTTCTGGACCTCCTATGTGATCCGGGTGTTCATGTGGAATGCGATTTTGGGTTTTAGCGGCGTGCTGAATTCGGTCCTGCTGGCGCTTCACATCGTCGACACGCCGCTGAACATGACCTTCACGATCCAGGCGATGGTGATCACGCTGGCGCATTCCTTCGCGCCGTTCGCGATTTTGCCGATCTATGTGGCGCTGGAAAAGATTGACCGCAGCCTGCTGGAGGCCGGGCAGGATCTGGGCGAAAGCCGGTTTTCCACCTTCCTGCGGGTCACGCTGCCGCTGTCGATGTCGGGCGTGGTCGCCTCGGTTCTGATCGTGTTCATCCCGACCATCGGTGATTACGTGACGCCCAAGCTGGTCGGCGGGGCGAAATTCCCGATGATCGCCAATGTGATCGAGGTTTTGATGCTGAAGGGCGACAACAAGCCTTTAGGGTCGGCCATCGCGGTATCGGCCATGCTGATTGTCGGCCTGATCTCGGTCCTGTTCCTGTTTGCCAACCGGCGCTATCTGCGGGGGCCTAAATGAAAATTCCTGCCCTGCGGCTTTACGCGATTGCGTTCCTGATCTTTCTCTATGCGCCGATCCTGCTGTTGCCGATCTTCGCCTTCAACAACTCGACGGTGGTGGCGTTTCCGCTGATGGGCTTTACCACCCAGTGGTTCCAGAACGTCTGGAACAATTCGGATCTGTGGGAAGCGGTGCGCAACTCTCTCTTGGTGGCGGTGACTGCGTCGGTTCTGGCGACCGCCCTCGGCATCTTTGCCGCCCGCGCCAGCACCCGCTATGACTTTCCGGCCAAAGGCCCGCTGATGGGGCTGATCATGCTGCCGATGGTGCTGCCGGATATGATCATGGCGATGGCGCTTTTGGTGGTGCTTTTGTCGATCGGCGTGCAATTGTCGCTGGTCACCGTGATCATGGGCCATGTGCTGATCTGCACGCCGTTCGCGGTGGCGATCCTGACCTCGGCGTTCCAAAGCTTGGACAAGTCGCTGGAGGAGGCGGCCTATGATCTGGGCGAGGGGCCGATATCGACGTTCTACCTGGTGATCCTGCCGCTGGTGACGCCCGGCATCATCTCGGCCCTGCTGATCTCGTTCACCATCTCGCTGGACGAATTCGTGATCTCGAACTTCTTAGGCTCCAAGGACAAGCTGCTGTCGGTCTATATTTTTGGCCAGTTGCGGTTTCCGAAATCTGTGCCGACCATCATGGCTTTGGGCGCGGTTCTGGTCGCATTGTCGATCACGCTTCTGACCCTCGCCGAATTTTTCCGCCGTCGCGGCGTAGCCCGCACCGGCGCCAAGGATCCCGGAGGCTTCCTGTGAGTACTGACAAAGCGATCGCGGCCAAGGAAACCATGGCCAAAGAGACGATGATCGAATTTAAAGACGTCCATAAATACTATGGCAGCTACCATGCTTTGCGCGGCATCACGGCCACGATCAAGGCCGGGGAGTTTTTCTCGCTGCTCGGGCCATCGGGCTGCGGCAAGACCACTTTGCTGCGCACGATTGCGGGGTTTGAAGGCATCTCGTCCGGGGTCGTGCTGATCGACGGCAAGGATGTGGTGGACGTGCCCGCCAACCAGCGGCCGACCAACATGGTGTTTCAAAGCTACGCGATTTTCCCGCATCTGACGGTCGAGCAGAACGTCGGCTTCGGGTTGCGCAAAGACCCGCGCTCGAAAGAAGCTAAAGCGAAGGCGGTGGACGAGGCTTTGGCGATGGTCGGCCTCAGTGGCTTTGGCAAGCGCGCCGCCAACGCTTTGTCCGGTGGTCAGCGGCAGCGGGTCGCTTTGGCCCGCGCGTTGATCCTGAAGCCCAAGGTTTTGCTGCTGGATGAGCCGCTGTCCGCACTGGACAAAAAGCTGCGCGAGAATATGCAGGTCGAACTGATCAAGCTGCAGCGCCAGGTCGGGATCACCTTCATTCTGGTGACGCATGATCAGGAAGAAGCGCTGGTCATGTCGGACCGGATCGCCGTGATGTTCGAAGGCCAGATTGCCCAACTCGACGACCCGGAAACCCTCTACCGGCTGCCCAAAACCCGTGCGGTGGCGAATTTCATCGGCACGATGAACTTCCTGTCCGCCAAGATCATCAGCGAGGTCGGCGGCAAGGTCGATGTCGAGGCGCAGGGTTTTGGCCGCATTACGCTTGACGAACACAAGCAGGTGACCGGGGTTGCCTCGCCCGGTGGCCCGACCGTGGGCTTTAGGCCCGAGACCGCGACGATCCTGTTCGATGGCCAGACCGCACCCGACCGCGAGGCGATGGCCACGATTCAGGAGGTCGTCTACTACGGCGACATGACCTATTATGACGTCCTCCTGGACGGGATGGCGGAGCCGATGCGCCTCTCGATGCGCAATGTGTTCGGCCGCCCGGTGCTGGACATCGGCACCCGCACGAGGGTCGGATGGAGTGCCGGGGCTTTGGTGATGTTTCGCTGAGGTGCGGCGTAGTGAACCCCGCCCGACCCCAACCGGGACAGGCCATGAACCCCGCCCCGCGCCAGCCGCAACTTGTTGGGCGGGATTTACCCCGCCCGAGGCCAGCCGGGCCAAGTCATGAACCCCGCCCACCGCCAGCCGCAACGTGTCGGGCGGGATTAACCCCACTGCGCCGGTCCTTCACGCGTCCGGCTTCAGCAACCCCAACCCGCGCAGATAAATCCCGATCCCGCTTTCCAGCAAATCCTCAGGGCTGAACGCCGACTTCGCCCCCGGATTGCCGCGCATGAACAACTCCACCACCCCGTGGCTCATCGCCCAGATATGGGCCGAGAACATCGAGGCCGGTGGCCTGCGCCCGACCGGCATATGCTGGCTCAAACTCTCCGCCGCTTTCTCCAGCACCGACCGCGCCTTTTGCGCCATCAGCGCGAGATCGGGATGCGCGTTGAAGCTCAGCCCGCTTTCAAACATCGCCATGTAATGCCCGGGATATTTCCGTGCGAATGCGAGGTAAGCCCGCCCGGTCGCCTCAAACGCCGCCAGCGCCGTGGGTTTGCCCTCATTATAGGCAAACTCCATCAGAGCCGCGAAAATGTCATAACCCTGCCGCGCCACCTCGGCGATCAACTGGTCGCGCCCGGCGAAATGCCGGTAGACGGCGGCAGGTGTCACATCGACCGCCTTGGCCGCCTCCGACAAGGTAAAACCGGTCGGCCCCTTTTCGGCAATCAGCGCCAAAGCCGCCTCCACCAGCGCCTGCCGCAGATTGCCGTGGTGATAGCCCTGCTTCACTTAGCTGCCTTCATCTGTCCAAAAATATCCCACGGGGGGTCTTGGGGGGTGTGCCCGGCCGCGCAAGCGTGCGCGGCGTTCTTCGCTGAAAACCCTCCACTGGAGGGTTTTCCGAGCGCTCATCACCCCAGCCGGGTCCGCAGAGCGCCCACCCGCCAAAGCCATCACATCCCACAAAGCGCCGGACCGCCGCAGACCCTTGCGTCGATTGCGCCGATCAGGCCGATGTCCTTGCCGTCATATTCCACCGCGTTCAGCACGGTCTGGATCGCAGCGATCCGGGCACGCAACTTGTCGTCCGACAGGATCACGGTCCAGGGTGCAAAAGCGAAGCTGGTTTTGGCCATCGTCTCGGCAATCGCGGCAGAATATTCCTGCCACTTGGCCAGCCCGTCGATGTCGATCTGGCTCAGCTTCCACTGTTTCAGCGGGTCGGCTTCGCGGTCCAGAAAGCGTTTGAGCTGTTCGGCCTGATTGACCTCGAGCCACAGTTTCACCAGCACGATGCCCTCTTCGGTGATCATCTGTTCATATTCGGGCAGTTGGCGGAAGAACTTCACCCGCTGTTCGGGCGTGCAAAAGCCAAACACCTGCTCGACGATCGCCCGGTTGTACCAGCTGCGGTCGTAAAGCGAGATTTCCCCAATCGCCGGCAGCTGGTCGACATAGCGCTGAAAATACCAGCTTGCGGCCTCGCGTTCGGTCGGCTTGGCCATGGCGACAATCCGCGCGACCCGGGGGTTTAGGTTCAGCCGCATTGCCTCGATCGTGCCACCTTTGCCTGCGGCATCGCGGCCTTCAAACACCACGATCAGCCGCTTGCCCTTGGCTTTGAGGTCGTAATGCATCCGCACCAGTTGCAGTTGCAGACCGGCCATCTGCGCGTCAAAATCCTTGTGCTTCATCTCGGCGCGGTACGGATAGGCTTTCGACAGGATCTCGTCCTTGGCGGCGGTTTCAATCGCCTTGCGCACCTCTTTGGGCGCGTCTTTCTTGAAATAGCGGCTGATGGCACCGTCAAATGGCAGGTCCATGGGGGCTCCTTTGGTTTTCACCTTGGTAGGACGAAGCCGCGCCCAAGTCTACCCGCCGCCAAGTCCACCCGCCGCCAAGTCCACCCGTTGCCAGGTCTACCCACTGCCAAGTCCACCCGGCACCAGGTCTGCCCGGCACCGGTTCTAGCGGTCACTGGTGATCCGGTTGGCCGCTCGGGTTACCGCACCCACCACGTCGTTCACATGGGTGTGGTGCGGCATGTGCCCCGCCCCGGCCAGCACGGTCAGGCGGGCCGAGGCGATCAGGCCCGCAAGCGGTTGGGAATGGATATGCAAGGGGACAATCGTGTCTGCTTCGCCATGCACCAGTTCGATCGGCAGGGTCAGGCCGGGGTAGTGGCCTTGCATTGCCGTGACATGGGCATAAAGCCCGTTTATCTGCCGGGCATTGGACGCCATATTGCGGCGGGGCAGGGCGAGCGCGGCACCGGTCGCCTTGGCATAACCCGGCGGCTCCGGGCTGGGGGCAAACAGGCCGGGTATCAGGCGTTCCAGATAGCCGTCGGTCACCAAAGCGGTGGCCATCGGCACGCCAAGTGCGCGGCCGAGCTTGGTGTCGGTCAACTGGTACCACCAGTCCAGCTTGCCCGGCCACGGCAGCGAGGGCGACGACACCAGCACCAAAGCCGCTGCCTGTTGCGGGCCGACAATACCCAAGCCCCAGGCCAAAGCCACCGTCCCGCCATAGCTTTGGCCAAGCACGATGGGCGCGGTGATGCCCAGTTGCGCGCAAGCCTCGGCCAGATGGCGGGCTTGCGCCGCAGGATCGACCCCGCCGCCGTCCAGACTGTCGGAATGGCCCAGACCGGGGCGGTCCAGTGCGGTGACCCGGTAGTGCGGCGCCAGATGCTGCATCAGGTCAACCAGATCGCGCAACTGGCCCGACGCACCGTGGATCAGCACCACATCGCGGCCGCTGCCCATGGTGAGGGCATGCACCCGGCGACCAGCCACCGTGACGATCTGACCCAAAGGCGGATAGCGGCGCAGGATGTCGCCCTCGCGCAGCCGGATGCGAAGGGCTAACCCAATGATCACCGCGACCAGTACGTCCAGTGCGAAAAACATACCATCAACTGCCAATCTTACGGATGTCAAAATACGTGGTCT
>JAYTQA010000189.1:0-4153 GCA_043746955.1 bacterium
GTTTGGGCCACGGCATGTGACATGCAGCTCATGCCGGTGGGCGCACCCCAATAGACCGGCGGCAGGGCGGCGACGTGGTGGAGCGCATTGGTCGACAGATACTCCGGTCCGTTCCACGCCCAGATGCCCCGCACAAATTCGCGCCAGCCAATGATCTGGCGGATGAACCCTTCGACCGCGTTCAACGGCGCATGGCCCGCGTGATAGGCCGCCTCGGCGCGCTGGCACACCTCCAACGGTTCCAAAAGGCCAAGGTTGAGGCATGGCGAGAGGAGCGAATGGCTGAGCGTGGTATCCCCGACCAGCATCGCATCCTGTTCATCACCAAACCGGGGCAGGCTGTTGGCGATGAAATGATCCAGTGCCTGCAGGGCCTGATCGCGGTCAGTGGGCCATGTAAACGGGCGCAGGCTGCCAAAATGAGTGGGAAACCGGGCGGCCACTATATCCAACACCGCTTCGGTTTCTGCATCGGGCGCAAAGCGGAGGGGTTTGGCACGCAGAAGGTCGGGTTTGGCGGGTTTGCGGTTGTCATGGTCGAAATTCCACTGCCCGCCCACCGGTTCGCCAATGTTCATCAAGAGGCCAGTGCGCCTGCGCATGTCGCGGTAAAACCACTCCATCCGGAATTGTTTGCGGCCATCGGCCCAAGCGGCAAATACGTCTGGCGGGCAGATGAAGCGGTCATCCGGCAGCATCCGCACCCGCAGCGGCAGGGCCTGCAGGGCCTCAATCATCCGCCAATCGCCGGGCGTGGTGACGATCACCCCAGTTGCCCCCGTCTCCGCCACCCGGCGCAGCAGCTCTGCCGCAGTTGACGGGCCCGTTTCGGCATCATCCAGACGGGAATAAAGCACGGTGAACCCATGCGTTTGCAACCGCGCCGCAAACTTGCGCATCGCGGTCAGGATCAGGGCGATTTTCTGGGGGTGGTGCGGCACATTGGTGAAGTCTGCCATGGTTTCGGCCATCACCACGACATCGCGCTTGGGATCAGCTTGCCGTAGGGCGGACAGCCCTTCGGACAGTTGATAGCCCAGAACGAGGATCAGACGCGTGACCATTCGAGGTCAGTTAGCGCGGCAACTGATCCGGGCCAAGGTGGCAGTCCAGCATATGGCCTTCGCTCAGTTCAATCCGGGGTGGAGGAATTTGGTCACACAGACCCAGTATCGCACTCGGGCAGCGGGTGTGAAAGGCGCAACCCTTGGGCAAGTTGGCCATGCTGGGCAGAGGGCCGGTCAGTTTGACGCGGGTTTCCGTCCCGCTTAGGGTCGGCACCGATGACAGCAACGCCGCTGTATAGGGGTGGTGCGGGCCCGCGAAAACCGCCTCCGCCGGGCCGATTTCCAGCACCTGCCCCAAGTACATCACCGCAATCCGGTCAGACAGATACCGGACCACGCCCAGATCGTGGCTGATCAGGATATAGCTGACCCCATTGGTCGCCTGCAATTCGGCCAGCAGATTAAGGATCGCCGCCTGAACCGACACATCAAGCGCCGAGGTCGGCTCGTCACAGATCAGAACCTGCGGATCGCCGGCAAAGGCGCGGGCGATGGCCACGCGCTGCTTGAGGCCGCCCGATAGCTGGCGCGGCACGGCGGACAGATGGCGTTCGGTCAGGCGAACCGCTTGGGTGAGGGCGCGGATGCGGGCCTCCTTTGCCGCAGCCTTGAGGCCAATCAGCAAGCCAATCGTGCGCGACAGCATCCAATGCACCGTATGTGCCCGGTTCAGCGCGGAGTCGGGGTTTTGGAACACGATCTGGATGGATTTGACCTGCTCGCGGCTGCGTCGCGCTGTGCGACCTGCCAAAGCCTGCCCGCCAAACCGAATGGAACTGCCCGCATCCGGCTGCAACAGCCCCAGAATGCAGCGCGCCAAAGTGGTCTTGCCGCTGCCGGATTCGCCAACCAGCCCCAAAGTCTCACCCCGCGCCAGATCAAACGCCACGTCCCGCAAGACCTTTTGGCGGCGCGCGGCCGGACCAAAGCTTTTCGCGAGGTTGGCGATTTGCAACACCGGCGCGCTGTGTTGGCGAACAGCACCCAAAGCAGGTGCGTCAACCAAACGTGCCATCTCGGCCACGCGGTCGGGGTAGTGGCATTTGCTCGCCCGCCCGTCCGCGCGCCGCATCGCCGGGTCATGAGTCCGGCACTTGTCATCCGCCAGACCACAACGTGGCGCAAAGACGCAGCCGGTGATCTGTGCGCCGGGGCTGGGCAGAAAGCCGGGGATCGTCGCCAGCAAGACCTTGTCCTTGGTGCGCCCGGCCTGCGGCAGGCAGCGCAAAAGGCCAGCGGTGTAGGGGTGGCGGGGGCTGCGGAAAATCTCTTCCGTCGGTGCCTCCTCCACCAATTGCCCGGCGTACAACACTCCCACCCGGTCACACATCCGGGCGATTACGGCGAGGTTGTGGCTGATGAACAGGACGGCGGTCGAAAGCTCGCGTCGCAGATGGCGGATCAGGTCCAGCACCTCGGCCTCGATTGTCGCATCAAGGCCGGTGGTGGGTTCATCCAGCACCAGCAAGGTCGGGTTAGAGGCGATGGCCATCGCAATCCCCACCCGCTGCTGCATGCCGCCCGACAACTGATGCGGATAGCGGGTCATCACCAAGGCAGGGTCGCTGATCTGCACCTTGGCCAGAACATCCTTCACCCGGTTCTGCCATTCGGCGCGAGGCAGGCCCGCCAGTTCAAACACCTCAGCCACCTGGCGGCCAACCGGCAGGGAGGGGTTCAGCGCGCGCCCCGGATCCTGATAAACCATCGACACGGAATATTGCCGCAACTGGCGTAAGGCAGGCCTCGAAAGTTGGCCAATATCCTGCCCATCCACCAAAATCCGGCCCCGGTTCACCACGCCATTCCTGGGCAGATAACGCAAAGCCGCAAAGGCCGCCGTCGACTTGCCACAGCCGCTTTCGCCGACCAGCCCGTAAGCCTCGCCCGCACCTATCTGGAACGATACGCCATCCAGCACTTGCCGCATCTGCCCCTTGACCCGGTACGCCACGCCCACGCCCTCGAAATTCAGCGCGTCAGTCATGCAACGTGCTTTCGATCCCGTCGGCCATCAGGTTCACCCCGATCACAAGGCTGGCAATTGCCGCACTGTCAAACACGACGGTCCACCAGAACCCGCCGCCGATCATCCCGTAATTGGCCGAGATTGACAGCCCCCAGTCGGGCGAGGGCGGCTGAATGCCAAAGCCGATGAAGCTGAGAGTCGCCACAGTAAAAATCGCATAGCCAAGGCGCACCGTGGTTTCGACCAGGATCGGCGGCAGAACGTTGGGCAGGATTTCCACGAACAGGATGTAGAGTGCGTTGTCCCGACGCAATTCTGCGGCCGCCACGTAGTCGAGGCCCACTTCAGTTAGCACCGCAGTCCGCACTGTTCTTGCGATGATCGGCGCAAAGCTGAAGGCGATCACCACCAGCACGGTAAGGGTGGAGGTGCCCAAGGCGGTCAACGCCAGCAGCGCCACAATCACTGTCGGCAGCGCCAGCACGGCATCGACGATCCGGCTGAGCGCCTCATCCAGCAGCCCGCCGAAATAACCCATTGTCAGGCCAAGGGCGGTGCCGAGGATGGTGCTAAGAAGAGTCGCAACCGGGGCGACGGTCAGGATATCGCGTGCGCCGACGATGACGCGGGAGAACACGTCGCGGCCCAATTGGTCGGTGCCGAACCAGTGCAAGGACGAGGGCGGCAGCAGCGTGGCCAGCAGGTCATCCGCGAACGGGTCATAGGGCACCAGGCTCGCGCCAACGACCGCACAACCGACCCAGAACAGCAGGATTGCCGCCCCGACATCAAACGAAACCGACCGCAGCAGGCGGCGCAGATCGTCACGCCAAGTCGGATCGGTTGCAGTCTGGTCACTCATTCCCGGCCTCCAAAACGGATGCGCGGGTTAAGGCGAGCGTACAGCAGGTCCGCCAGCAGCGTGGTGAGCGCGAACAAAGCGCCAATCGCCATGACACCCGCTTGGAGCATCGGGAAATCTTTCTTCTTGGCGGCGGTGTAGATCAGGCTGCCAATCCCTTGATAGTGAAACAAAATCTCTATCACCACCAGCCCGCCGATCAGGTAAACCGTCTGGGTGGCGATAACACTGATCGTCGGCAACAAAGCATTGCGC
>JAYTQA010000190.1:0-11013 GCA_043746955.1 bacterium
CCCGTCCTGATGTCCCTGCCTGCGCCCACCGCAGGCATTCAGGTGACCACGGGCGGCTTATTGAGCGCTGCCGCGACGGGTCACGCGGATCAAGTTTCAGCCTAGCAGAAGCAAACGCTTGCGCCATAAAAAAAGCCCGCCGGATCGGGCGGGCTTTTTGGGGGATTCTGGTTTGATTACATCCGCGCCGCGACCGCGTCCCAGTTCACCAGCTTTTCCAGGAAGTTCGCCAGATAGGCCGGGCGCTTGTTGCGGAAGTCGATGTAATAGGAATGCTCCCACACGTCGCAGCCCAAAAGGGCGGTCTGGCCAAAGCACAAGGGGTTCACGCCGTTTTCGGTCTTGGTGATCTTGAGCGCGCCGCTGGCGTCCTTGACCAGCCAGGCCCAGCCGGAGCCGAACTGACCGGCACCGGCGGCCGCGAAATCTTCCTTGAACTTGGCAATCGAGCCAAACGCCGCGACCAGCGCCGTCTCCAATGCGGCGGGCATCGCCTTGCCGCCCGGCCCCATCACCTGCCAGAACAGCGCGTGGTTCCAGTGCTGGGAGGCGTTGTTGAAGATGCCGCTCTGCGCCACGGCACCGGCCGCATAGGTGCCCTTGACGATCTCTTCAACCGATTTGGTTTCCCACTCGGTGCCCGCGATCAGCTTGTTGCCATTGTCGACATAGGCTTTGTGGTGCAGGTCGTGGTGAAATTCGAGGGTTTCCTTGGACATGCCAAGTGACGCCAGCGCATCATGGGCATAGGGCAGGTCGGGAAGGGTGAAAGCCATGGCATAGACTCCTTTGAAGGGGGGACTTGGGGCGTAATAACGTCCGATGACCGGCCAAGGTCAAGGGCGGCTGTAGGGGAGAACGTCCTTTGGCCAAGAAGAGTTCCGATCCGGTGGTGGCGGGTCTGGCGGACTGCGACCGCGATGCGGTTACCCCTTGGATTTGCTGTCGCCGAAATAGAACCCGGTGACCGCCCCGACCAGGCCCACCAGCGGCGTCAGCACGGTGTCGAGCACGTCTTTCAGGGTGACGACCGGAATTCGGCGGCAGATGTCGCTGCCAGGTTCCAAAGCATCGCAGCCCCCCAAACAAAATCAGAACAAACGGCACCACGACCACCACCGCCAAAAGACCAATCAGGCTGAGGGCTACGGTGCTGCGCACCCCTTCGCGGTCTTTGGCGGGGTCATAGGGGGTATCTCTGAACGGCGTGTGCGGCGGCTCTGGCGCCGACTCTTTTTCAATCGGATCGTCGATGGAAGCAATATCTGTCATTTCACTTGGGAGTAACTTTGCGCAGTTGTCCCGGCGTCTTTTCGGTTATGACGCTGCCCCCGCTTTCAACGACCGAAGCAAGATCGGCGGTATTTGCCACCGCGCGGTCAATCGCCACACCAATTGAAACGCCGTCACGGCTTGCGAGCCACCGTAGCCGATCCAACGTTTCTTTTTCGATCGACCCTTCAATGGTCACTTTTGGCTCTGACATCGCTCACCTCCATGGCAACAACACCGCTACCCGCCACTCAAAATATGGACCCGGCGGGCGGGTTTGACACGGGTGGCATCGGCGTCAGGTAAGTTCCGATCCTACCGCCGCCGATTGGCTGAGAAGGTCCATCATATAGCCCGCCACCGACCGGAAACAGACCAGCGTGTAGCCGTCGGCGTCGGCCCAGAATGCCACAGGGACCTGGGCCGCGCGGGAGCGTCTGAGTTCGCCGGGGGCGAGGCTGTCGATATCGACCGGGCAGAGTTTTTTCAAAACTTGGGCGGCTTTGGCACCCTCGATGCGGAAGATGGCGCGGGCGTCGGAGGCGTTGACGGCAAGGTGGTGCTGGCCTTGGAGGGCATCGGACAGGCTGGTGAGGGCTGCATTGGCCTCGGCATAATGCAGGATCAGCAGGGTTTCATCCGGGCTCATCCAGCCTGCGGCATTCGCACCATTAACGGTGATGCGGCGGGGGCCGGGTTGGGTCAGGCCGAGGCTTTGGAAGGCCTCCGTCAGCCCCGGCAGGTCGGGCTTGGCGCGCAGGGTAATCATGCCGGTCGGGCCTGCCGCGCGGATGGTGGCAAAGCCGTCGAACCGGGCGTTGGTCATCGCGGCCACCGGGGCAAAGAGGGGGGCAGTGGCCTGGGCAGAGATAGCGGCAGTGACCGGGGCGGATGCCGGATGAGCCACCGGTTGGGTCGCCGGATTAGCTGCCGATTGGGCTGCCGATTGGGCTGCCGGTCGGGTCGATGGCTGGGCTGCCGGTTGAGTCGCCGGTGAGACCGCCGGATTAGTCACCGACTGGGCTGCCGGTTGGGCCATCGACGGTGCTGCCGGATTAGCCACCGGTTGGGTCGCCATCTTGATCTCTGGGTCAGCCATTCTGATTGGCGCCTTCCTTGTCGTAAAACACCGGGTCGACCACCCGCGCCGGCACCGTCCCGCCACCGATCTTGGTGAACTCCACCACGTCGCCGATCCGCGCCAGACCGCCTTTGATCAGGCCCATCGCGATGCCCTTTTTCAGGGTCGGTGAATAATAGGTCGAGGTCACGCGGCCTTGGGTGTTGGCCTGCCCGTTGGCATTGACGCCGGGCAAAGTGATATAAGCGCCGTCCTGCAGGACCGAACCGTCCAGCGCCTCGAACCCCGCCAGTTTCCAGCGGTCAGGGCTGGCCAGAAAGCTGCGTTCCTGGCCGCGCTTGCCCAGATAATCGGTCTTTTTCTTCGATATCGCCCAGCCGAGGTTCAAATCCTGCGGGATCACCGTGCCGTCCGTCTCATCGCCGATCATGATGAAGCCCTTTTCGGCCCGCATCACATGCATCGCTTCGGTGCCGTAAGCCATCACGCCAAGGTCCGCGCCCGCAGCCATCAGCTTGTCCCATAACTCCGCGCCATAGCTGGCCGGGGTAGCGATTTCATAGCTGAGTTCGCCGGAAAAGCTGATCCGGTAAACCCGGACCGGCAGCCCGCCAAGCGTGCCATCGGCGAAGGCCATGAACGGCAGGGCTTCAGCGGCGATATCCATGCCGCCCAGCTTCGCCAACAGGTGGCGTGCTGAAGGCCCAGCCACGGCGATCTGGGCAAATTGCTCGGTCACATTGGCGACATAGACCTGCCAATCCCACCACTCGCATTGCAACCAATCCTCCATATGGGCGTGGATACGGTCGGCCCCCCCAGTGGTGGTGTGGCAAAGCCAGGTATCCTCGGACAACCGCACCACGACGCCGTCATCCGACAGAAAGCCGTTTTCGTTGCACATCAAGCCGTAGCGGCATTTGCCTAACCCAAGGTTCGACATGACATTGGTGTACAGCATATCGAGGAAGCGCCCGGCGTCCGGCCCCTTGACGATCAGCTTGCCAAGGGTGGAGGCATCCAGAAGACCCACATTGGAGCGGGTGTTGAGGATCTCGCGCTGGGTCGCCTGCGCGTGGTTTTCGCCACCCTGCGGGAAGCAATAAGGCCTGCGCCACAGGCCGACCGGTTCGAAATAAGCGTTCAGCGCCTGATGCTGGCCGTGCATCGGGCTTTGGCGCAGCGGTTGGAAGAGGTCGCCGCGCGCCTCACCCGCGAGAGCGCCGAAAGTAACCGGCGTATAAGGCGGGCGAAAGGTGGTGGTGCCGACATTGGGTATTTCGGCGTTCAGGCTTTGGGCCAAAACCGCGAGGCCGTTGATATTGCTCAGCTTGCCTTGATCGGTCGCCATGCCCAAAGTGGTATAGCGCTTGGTGTGTTCGACCGATTCGTAGCCTTCGCGCGCGGCAAGCTGCACGTCCGACACTTTCACATCGTTCTGATAATCCAGCCACATTTTCGACCGCAGCTTGACGCCAGCGCCCTGCGGCATGATCCAGACCGGCTCCAGCGGAGCCTCTGCACGCGGCTCAGCCTTGGCAGCGGTGTAGGGCGCGGCACCGGCAGCCTCGGCCCCGGCCCGGGCGGCATCGGCCAAAGCGTCGGCGGCGTTCAACGCGCCATTGGCCGCACCCGCCGGATAGACCATAGGCTTGCCGTCATGGCTGGTCGGCGGGCGGGTGGCGTCGGGGCGAAACATGGCGTGCGGGATGTCCCAGGAGAGCTTGCCGCCGCAATGGCTCCACAGATGCACCACCGGCGACCAGCCGCCCGACATGGCCACCGCGTCGCAGGAGATATCCTCCAACGCGGCCCCCTCCCCCGCCTGCATGCACAGGCTGACGCCGGTGACCCGCTTGGCCCCCTTGACCCTGGCGATAGCCTTGCCGGTCTCGACCCGCATGCCCAGAGCGCGGGCTTGGGCGGGCAAGGGGCCGGAGGCGGAAGCGCGGGCATCGACGATGCAGGGGACCGCAAGACCGGCTTCTTTCAGCGCAATCGCGGTCCGGTAAGCGTCGTCGTTGTTGGTGACGATGACGGTGCGATCACCGGGAGAGACGGCCCAGTTCACCACATAATCGCGCATGGCAGAGGCGAGCATCACGCCCGGAACGTCGTTGCCCGCAAAGGACAAGGGGCGCTCCAAGGCACCCGTCGCGGCCACAATCCGGTTGGCCCTGATCCGCCACAGCCGTTTTTTCGGGCGACCATCGCCAGGACTGTGATCGGCGACCCGGTCCTCGGCCAAGAGATAGCCGTGGTCATAAACACCCGCCACCGTACAGCGGGTGCGCAGGGTGACATTTTTCATGTTTTCAAGAGCTTCGACGGTGTTCTTGATCCAAGTATCGGCGGGCAGACCGTCGATCACATCACCGTCGACCGGCGCACGCCCGCCCCAATAAGGCGCTTGCTCCAAGACCATGACACGAGCGCCACCTGAGGCGGCGGCGAGGGCGGCTTGCAAGCCGGCAATCCCGCCACCGGCCACCAGCACGTCACAGAATGCATAGGCGTGTTCGTAATGGTCGGCGTCGATTTCCTTCGGCGCTTTGCCAAGACCGGCGGCGTGGCGGATCACCGGTTCGAAAATGTGCTTCCAGGCAAACCGCGGGTGGATGAAGGTTTTGTAGTAAAAGCCGCCGGGCAGGAACCGCGCGAGGCCGTTGTTGATCACCCCGAGGTCAAACTCAAGGCTCGGCCAGTGGTTCTGGCTGTGCGCCTCCAAACCGGCAAAGGTTTCGGTGGTGGTGGCGCGCTGGTTGGGTTCCAGCCTTGCGCCGCGCCCGAGGTTGATCAGCGCGTTCGGCTCCTCCACGCCCGAGGCTATCAGCCCGCGCGGTCGGTGGTATTTGAAGCTGCGCCCGACCAGCGTCTGGTCATTGGCCAGCAGCGATGCGGCGAGGGTATCGCCCTGAAACCCGCGCAGGCGCTTGCCGTTGAAGGTGAATTCCAGCGCGCAGGAGCGGTCAATCAGACGGCCGCCTTTGGACAAACGGGTGCTCATGCGAGGCCGCCTTTGGGATTAAATCCGGGCCAGTCGGGCCGCCTGGCTTTTATCTTGGCCTGCAGGTCGGGCGGAGGCGCAGAGGATTGCGCCGGATAGGTGCCGAAAACTTCCAGCGTGGCAGTGTCACGCGCGGCCAAAAACCACTTGCCGCAGCCATAGGCATGGCGCCAGCGTTCGAAATGCACGCCCTTGGGG
Source organism: bacterium (assembly GCA_043746955.1). GTDB lineage: Bacteria > Pseudomonadota > Alphaproteobacteria > Rhodobacterales > Rhodobacteraceae > Stagnihabitans. The sequence goes on from JAYTQA010000190.1 coordinate 5,559, forward strand.
TTCTTGCGGGCGAACATATAGGCCTCGAATTCGGCATCGGTCGAACCGGAACCAAACCGCTTCAGATGCGCCTCGTAGCCCGGCGAAAGTTCGGTTTCATCGGCCATCACACCGCAATAGGGACATTCAAGGATTAGCATGGCAACCTCCGAAGGCGGCATCTAGATCAGCATCGTCATTTTTGGGATTGAGCGCGCCACAAATTTTCTGCGAAAATTTAGAGCAGGATTTTTCGCATGAAAAATCGTGGTGCGAAGGCCAGTTCAACATGGCACCGCCCCACATTTCAGCAGCTCCACCGGGATGTCGCCGAACGCCCAGATCAGGGTGCCGATGAACAGCCAGTAGGCTTGGGCGCGCAGTGCCATGTCGTGCGCGCGCTGGTGAGCGGCTTTGGCCTCTTGGTAGGAAATATTGCGCACCTCGGCCATTTTGTTGAAGCTGCGCACGATCTTGGCCTGTTCCAGCACCCGCCGGCGTGCGACGGATTGGGCGCGGGTTTTGACCGGGGCCTCACCCTCTTCGGCCTTTTGCTCCAGCTTTTCGCGCTTCAGAACCACCAGCACGTCCGGCGTTGCCTGCTTGCGGATCATCCACCAATCGTCGGTGGTACGCGGATCAAAGAAAAACACATAAGCCGCGACCCCGGCCACAATTGCCCCCGCGCGCGGCAGCCACAGGCCGGTGAGGTAGTAATCCATCACCGCACCGACCAGCAGAATGATGAAGAACCAGACATGGTAAAACCCGGCGGTCTTGCCTTCCAGAAAGCGGCTGAGTGCTGTGCGGTGGCGCTTGTGGATCATCAGGCCACCTTCACGAGGTCAAATTGATCTGGCCGATGGCTCAATGCGCGACCCCTGCTGCGACGCTTTCATCAATGAACCGGCCTTCCTTGAAGCGTCCGATGTCAAAGGCTGCGGCCAACGGCCCCGGCTCGCCCTTGGCCATCAGTTCGGCCATCGCCCAGCCTGATCCGGGGATCGCCTTGAAGCCACCGGTGCCCCAGCCGCAGTTGATGAAGCAATTGCCAAGCGGGGTTTTGGAGATCAGCGGCGAGCGGTCGCCGGTCATATCGACAATCCCGCCCCATTGCCGCAGCATTTTAAGGCGGCTGATGATCGGGAAGGTTTCGATCAGGGCGCGCAGCGTCTCCTCGATATGGTGGAAGCTGCCACGCTGGGTGTAGTTGTTGAAGCCGTCGGTGCCGCCGCCAATCACCATCTCGCCCTTGTCGGATTGCGACATATAGCCGTGCACGGTGTTGGCCATCACCACGACATCGAGGCAGGGCTTGATCGGCTCAGAAACCAAAGCCTGCAACGCCACCGCTTCGATCGGTAGCCTAAAGCCGGCCATTTCTGCCACTTGGCCGGAATGGCCTGCGACAACGATGCCGAGCTTTTTGGTGGCAATCGTGCCCTTGGTCGTCTCGACCCCGGTCACCACGCCACCCGCCGAGGTCACCCCCTTCACTTCGCAGTTCTGGATGATGTGCATGCCCATCGCCGAACAGGCCCGCGCATAGCCCCAGGCGACCGCGTCATGCCGCCCGGTGCCACCGCGTGCCTGCCACAAAGCGCCCAGCACCGGATAGCGCGGGCCGTCGATGTTCAGGATCGGGCACAGCTGCTTGACCTTTTGAGGCGAGATAAACTCGGTCGTAACGCCTTGCAGCAGGTTGGCATGGGCGGTGCGCTGGTAGCCGCGCACCTCGTGGTGGGTTTGCGCCAGCATCATCACACCACGCGGCGAGAACATCGCGTTGTAGTTCAGGTCCTGGCTCAGCGTTTCATACAGGCTGCGGGATTTTTCGTAGATCGCGGCGGACGGGTCTTGCAGGTAGTTCGACCGGATGATCGTGGTGTTGCGCCCGGTGTTGCCGCCACCGAGCCAGCCCTTCTCGATGATCGCCAGATTGGTGATGCCGTAATTCTTGCCAAGGTAATAGGCGGTGGCCAGCCCATGGCCACCTGCGCCGACAATCACCACGTCATAGGCGGCTTTGGGCGCGGGCGAGGCCCAGGCCCGTTCCCAGCCCATGTGATGGGTCAGCGCCTCACGCGCCAGGGCGAAGACAGAGTAGCGTTGCATGCGGCGACCCTTCCCGGCACAGATTGCAGCCCGATGCCCAGTATTGCAGGACCATGCTTGGCCTTCAATGGCAGGCAGGACCGGTATAGCCACCGCCACAACCGGCACAATCGGGAAAATTGCGACAAATCGGTGCCATGTCAAAGGGTCGTCGCAGCCCGCGCGGGTTTGGCACTTCACAATCCAGCGCGGCGGTGTCCTTTGCGCTTTTAGGCGGCGGGCTAAGGCGATAGGCAGGGGCCCTGGCAGGGTTGAGGCGACAATGGTCGGGTTCTGGATAGCGGCAGGGGCGATGGGCGCGATGGCCGCCTTGCTGCTGGTGCAGGCGCTGCGCCAGGCGGGATCGCCAATGCACCAATCGCGGGCGGTCGGGGCCGAGGATCTCGCGCTTTACCGTGACCAGTTGGCCGAGGTTGACCGTGACCTTGCGCGCGGGGTGATACCGGCAGACGAGGCCGCCCGTCTGCGCATTGAGGTGCAACGCCGGATCCTCGACGCCGACCGGATGGCCAAGGCGACCCAACCGGTGCTGCGGGCCAACCCGGTGCTGGTGGCGGTTGGGATCCTCGCAGCACTTTCGGGCGCGGGCGTGCTTTACGCGGTGCTGGGGGCACCCGGCTACCCCGATTTGCCACTGTCGGTCAGGCTCGCCGCCGCCGACCAGACCTACCGCAGCCGCGCGCATCAAGACGCACTGGAGGCGGCCCTACCCGCAGCGACCCCGCCGGATAAGTTCAGCCAGGACGACCTCGCCCTGATGGCCAAGCTGCGCGCCGCTGTCGCCGCCCGGCCTGACGACCTGCCGGGCCATATCCTGTTGACCGACCGCGAGGCCAAACTGGGCAACCCCAGCGCCGCCCGCAAAGCCGAAGCGGTGGTGATCCAGTTGAAAGGCAGCGCCGCCACGGCGGAGGATTATGGCACGCTGGCCGAACTGATGATTGCGGCGGCAGGCAACATCGTCTCGCCCGAGGCGGAGCAGGCGCTGGTCGAGGTGGCCCGTCGCAACCCGCAGGATGGCCCGGCGCGGTTTTATCTGGGGCTGATGGCGGTCCAGGTCGGTCGGCCTGACCGCGCCTTTGCCCTCTGGAAGCCCCTTTTGGATCAGGGGCCGCAGGATGCGCCATGGATCGGGCCGATCCGCCAGATGATCCAGCCGGTCGCCGATGCGGCGGGGATTGCTTATGCGGCGCCCACCGCGCCCGGCCCGAGTGCGACCGATGTCGCCAACGCGGCCCAGATGGCCCCGGCCGACCGGCAGAAGATGATCGAGGCCATGGTCGGCGGCCTTGAGGCGCGGCTGATGGCGGATGGCGGCCCGGTCGAGGATTGGGCCAAGCTGATCCATGATTTGGCTGTGCTGGCTGCGACCGATCCGAATGCCAAACCGCGCGTAAGTGCCGCTTATGCCAAGGCGCAGGCGGCCTATGTCGGCCAGCCGGGCGCGTTGTCAGCGCTCAGGGCCGCAGCAGCGCAGGCCGGGGTAGCACCGTGATCTATGCCGACATCGTGGAATTTGCCGGGATCCTGCCGGCCAACCGCGCGATCTGCGGGCTCGACCTGGGCGACAAGACCATCGGTGTCGCGATATCCGACCTGCGCCGCCAGGTGGCCACCCCGGTCACGGTGATCCGCCGGGTGAAGTTCACGGCGGATGCGACCGCCCTGCTGGCGCTTTTGACCGCGCGTCAGGTCCATGGCATCGTGCTGGGTCTGCCCTTGAACATGGACGGCTCCAGCGGGCCACGAGTCCAGACGACCCAAGCCTTCGCGCGCAATCTGATGAAGCTGTCCGACCTGCCGATCACCTTCTGGGATGAGCGTTTGTCCACGGTGGCGGCGGAACGGGCACTGCTGGAGGCGGATACATCCAGAAAGCGTCGTGCCGAGGTGATTGATCAGGTCGCGGCAGGTTATATCTTGCAGGGGGCGCTCGACCGGATCAGCGCGGCTACGGCATGATGGGCAGCCGGGGATTGCGAACTGGCCTGGGCCTTACCCGATACCAAGTCCCGAACGGCCGGGGCCTGCAGGCAGGAGTGGTTGATGAGTGACGAGATATGGACGCGGGCCGAGGTGCAATCGCCGTGCAGCAAAATCTGTGTGATCCACCCCGAAGAGCGGCTCTGCGTCGGTTGCCTGCGCACGATCGACGAAATCGCCCACTGGGGCCGGATGACGGCGGGCGAACGCCAAGCCATCATCGCCGACCTGCCCGCCCGCGCGCCCCGACTGGCCAAGCGGCGTGGCGGCCGGGTCGGCCGGCTGGACCGCTGAGTTTGCAAAACCGGCCGGATCTTTTGCGGCCGATTTTTCTGCGAAAAATCCAAGGCTTGCTGATTTTTCTGCGAAAAATCCTAATCCAAAACCGCATTCAAAGCCGCATTCAAAGCCGCATTCAAAGCCGCTGAACCATTGATTTTTCGCAAAAAAATCGCGGTTCAGATTTTTCGCCGAAAAATCGTTTTATCCCTCAAGCCGGCCCATGCGCCCGCCGCGCCGTTTGGGCTGCGCCGCAGGCACCAATCCGGCTTGCAAAGTCTGGGTCATCGGATGATCGGGCGCATCGCGGCCATATTGGTCCCAGAGCACGCCAATCGCGGCGCTGGTGTCGGCCCCGACCGGCAGGCTCAACGCCCAATCGACAAAGATCGACCGGCATTCCCCCAAGGTGATCCCGTCGATCCGGTAGCTTTCGCGCACAAGCCCCTTGGGGTCGGCCTCGGTTCGCTCCATGTCATGCTCCTTCAGGTCAAGAGGCCCATAATCACTGCCCCGGCGGCGGTTGCGGCTTTGGCCAAGCTGGCTGCAAGCCCTGCCCCTTCCGCCACGCCGGTTTCGCGCAGAAGGAAGGCCGTGGCCCCGACCCCCAGCGTTGCAGGCTCCAGCACCTGGTCGGTCAGCAGGCGGGACGCCGCCTGCATGCGCCAGAAAAGCCTTTGCGCATCGGCCAGCACCGTCGCGTCCATTTGCGACAATTGGCCGCCAGTTCGGCCAGCCTCCAACTGGCGTTCAACCCCCCGAGCCGGCGATCCGGCCTGCAAGGCCACCATCTGGGCGCAAAGTTCGATGTCCATCAGGTGGCCGGGGCCGTTCTTGGCGTCCCACGCGCCCTGACCCGGCTTGGCCTCGGCGAGCCTTGCGCGCATCTCGGCCACATCGGCGCGGACCTTTGGCCCCTGACCTTTGCGCGCCAGCAGGCCCCGGCGAAACGCCTCCACCTCGCCCGCAAGGCCCGCATCACCGGCCAGTACCCGGGCGCGGGTCAGGGCCAGATGCTCCCATTGCGATGTTCCCGGATTCCAAACTCGGAAGGTGTAATCAAAGTTGCGGTCGGCCGGGATGGAAATTTCAAAAGCTC